>JBDKHH010000151.1:0-4215 GCA_039797785.1 Bacteroidota bacterium
CTAAAGCTTTCCATTTTAATTTGATTGCTTGTCGTTGTGATTACTTGTTTTAGCCAGCTAAAACTTCATAATCACGCCTAAATCAATCATTTAAAATGAAATCTGAACTTCTAAAGAATAACCGAACTGAGGTTAAAAGATTATTCATTAATACATTTCTGCTTTTTTAGAACTGTTTTTCCAACCAGCTTTGTATTCAGCGTCCACGAAATAAATTTTAATATCTGCTTTGTATTCTGCATCTACGAAATAGATTTTCTTTTTTGCTTTGTATTCAGCATCAACAAAATACCATTTACCGTCATTGTCGCCAGCTTTGTATTCAGCGTCTTCTTTGTAAACTAATAAATCAGCTTTGTATTCGGCATCAACAACATATACTTTCACATCTGCTTTGTATTCAGCATCAACGGAATACACTTTTTGTGCATTTACCGCTGAAGTTCCAGCGAATGTCAATGCAACGAGTAGTAAGAATTTTTTCATTTGAATTGATTTTAGATAAAACTACAAAGAATAGTTGATTTATCATCGTTTACTTGGAACAATCAACTCAATTTCAACACGTCGATTGCGCTCTTTATCTTGTTCATTTTTCTCAACTTTTACAATCGGTTCGCTGAATGACTTACCGATATAACTCATCTGTTCACGATCTACTTCCAGTTTAAGCAAATGTTTGTAAACTGCTCGTGCTCGTTTTGTCGAAAGACGATCGGCTGGTCCACAACACACATGACCTTCAATAATAATTGAAAAATTAGGATTTTCTTGAAGGTATTCTGCGAGCACTTTTAACCGTAAACGACTCACATGACTAATGTTCGCACTTACGTTTTCGTAGTGAATGACAATTGGAAAGGTGAGCGGCGCATCTTTGAATGGATTGTCTTCAATCTCCTGACAAAGTGAGTTAAAGGACAACAATACAAGTATGTACAGTAAGTGTTTTTTCATTTCAAAGCAAGTCTATGAAATATTATTGAGAATACATTCTTATTCGTTGAGATTTAAAATGAAAATAATTTGACATTTAGGCAACTATTTGTTAATTTTCAAGGTCCTTATAAAATAAAACTGTGCTTTATGAAATCGATCTCCATTTTTCTTATTCTAGTACTCTGTTCATTTTCCCCAGTTTCACTTTTATCGCAAAGTTGGGATTGGGCAATTAAAGGAGGAGGAAATTTATCTGATAAAGCTTCTGATGTTGTTATGGATGGCGCGGGAAACACTTATGTTACAGGTTATTATAACGAAGAAGCTGATTTCGGGAGTATTCACATACCTTTTTCAAATCCACATAGTAAGGAAGTTTTTATAGCTAAAATAGATCCGAATGGAAATTATTTATGGGTTAAAAATGGAACGAATTATTACGATGACCGTGGTTTGGGAATGTGTTTAGATGAAAACGATAATATCTATATCACTGGTACTTGTTGGGGTTCAATCTCTTTCGGAAGCTTGTTTGCGTCACTTCCTTCTTCCTACACAGATAATATTTTTGTTTTGAAGCTGGATTCAAATGGGAACTTTATTTGGTTGGACGTTGTCGGTACGGACGTTGGTGACGATCATGGGCATGATGTTGCATCAGATAAAAATGGGAATATTTATGTAACAGGTTTTATTTCAGCTTTTTGTTTTGGAGCAAATGGACCTAGTACAGCTGAGTTTGGACCGCATATTACCGCTTCTCCCAACGATTCGTTAGCATTTTTAGCAAAAATATCTACAGCAGGAGCTTGGCAATGGGTGAGAACCTTTGATGGTGAAGATCAACAAAAAGACAATCGTGTGGCTGTTGATGAATATGGAAACCCGTATGTTGTAGGTGGTTTCCGTAACACTGTAAATTTCGGAGCGAATACATTGACAACCAGTGGCGGACAGGATGTGTTTGTTACGAAATATGACGCGAGTGGGAATCATCTATTTGCTCGATCGGGTGGTGGCGTTTTAGATGATCGTGGCGACGGAATAGCAATTGGCGCAGATAAACATGTATACATAACGGGTGAGTTTAAAGACAAGGCTGGTTTTGGATTAGATTCGGTGAACAACAATGGAGGCCCGAACGGTCGAGATATTTTTGTGGCGCGAATGGATTTTAATGGCAATTGGAAATGGGTGAAGAAAGCTGGTTCATCGAGTGGAAGCGATCGTGGAACAGCTGTAGCGACAAATAAAAACCATAATATTTTTATCTCTGGACAATTTAGAGGTAACGCTTCTTTCGGAAGTACAATTAATTTAGATGCTGGAACTGATAGTGTACAAGCTTTCGTGGCTGCGATTGATACATTAGGAAAATGGCGCTGGGCATTGCAAGGAGGAGGAATTTATGAGGACCGTGCAACATCTGTTTTTGCAGATTCAAATTGTAATTTAGTTTCATGCGGTTATTATGTAGAAAATGCTTCTTTCGGTTCCACAACGCTTCCTGGTAGTTTCAAAAAAGATTTATACATCACAAAAATTGCAGATCCTTGTTTTGGTTATCCTGAGAATCCTCAGCCGCCAATCGTTGATGAGGAACAATGTTCGATTTTGGAAACGAATGTCTTTACCCCGAATGGTGATGGTGTAAATGATGATTTTGTATTCACAGCGAATTGTAATGTGAAAGAAATATCATTAAAAGTTGTTAATCGCTGGGGAAATGTTGTTTTTGAATCCTCTGATCCAACTGCCGTTTGGGACGGTAAAGATTTGCTAGGAGCTAAAGTGGTAGATGGAGTTTATTTCTATATGATTGAGTATTCATTCCAAAACGGAAATAAACAAAGTTACCAAGGCTATTTACATGTGAATCGTTAGTTAGCCCAAACCAACATTAAAACTGCCGTCAAGGACTAATTTCGCATTGACTGGTTCTGCTTTTCCGGGAACGATTAGTCCTTTAATCGAACCTGTTTTTCCTTTTTGCAGAAGGTCTAACAATTGTCCTTCGGTGAGTTTTTTACCCAATAATTCAAACGGAATTTTGAAGCCACATTCTTTGAAATTTGAACAGCCAACAGCCGCTTTTCCTTTCATCAACTTGGCGTTCTTGCACTTTGGACAATCGAGGTTTTCAATTTCCACTTTCTCTTTTGGTTGACGCGGAGCGCGTGTGGCTTTCGGTTTTTCTACTACGGCATTCGGATCGTGAATTTCAATTTTACGGTAAGTATTGAAAATTACTTCATCCGTTAATTCACGCACCATTTTAAATAATTCTTGTTTGAAAACATCCAATTGATATTCACCTTTTTCAATCAAGCGAATTTTGCGTTCCCAATTTCCAGTTAGCTCAGGACTTTTCAATAATTCATTTTGAATCGTATCAATTAAGTCCATTCCTGTTGGTGTTGCAAGAATGTTTTTGCGATTTTTCTCAATGTATCTGCGACGGAAAAGTGTCTCAATAATGTTTGCTCGTGTGGAAGGTCGACCAATTCCGTTATCCTTCATTAAATCACGCATTTCTTCGTCTTCCACTTGTCGACCAGCTGTTTCCATTGCACGCAATAAAGTTGCTTCGGTATACGGTTTTGGAGGAGATGTTTTTCCTTTATGAACTACTGGCGCGTGTGGACCTTTTTCACCTTCAACGAAGGTTGGCAAAACACGTTCCTCATCTTCTTTCTTTTTAGAATCAGAATCAGCTGCCTCATTTGTTTGATCAGAATAAATGATTCTCCATCCTGGCTCAAGAATTTGTTTTCCTGTTACTTTAAAATCCAATGTTCCAACTTTTGCAAGAACCGTTGTCGTTGAGATTTTACATTCAGGATAGAAAACGGCAATAAAACGACGTGCAATTAAATCATACACTTGTTGTTCGGCAGGAGTAATGCCGCTCGGATTCATGCCTGTTGGAATAATCGCGTGGTGATCTGTAACTTTCTTATCGTCGAAAACTGCTTTTGGTTTCGGAATTGGAGCTTGTAATAAGGGAGCTGTAAAACGCGAATAATACTGCATGCCACGTAAAATTCCTTCCACTTTCGGATGAATATCTTCGGAAAGATAAGTCGTATCAACACGTGGATAAGTCACAATTTTCTTTTCGTAAAGTCCTTGAACTAATTTCAACGTATCATCAGCAGAAAAGCCAAATTTCTTGTTGGCTTCCACTTGTAAACCTGTCAAATCAAACAAACGTGGATTCCCTTCTTTTCCTTCTTTTTGTTCAAAGGAAGTGACTTCGAATTCATGTTGTTTTAA
>JBDKHH010000152.1:0-5780 GCA_039797785.1 Bacteroidota bacterium
ATGACAATTTCTCCCGATGCATTTACAATGTCAATTGAATTCATTTGTTTAAGTGTAGCAATGTGAAGTTCATTTTGAACAGGATTTGGATAGATATCCATTGCCAATTCTAATTCGTTCACTCCTGCATCCAAATTACGATTAATATCACGGTATTCAATGGCAGTAACTGTTTCGTTTCCTAAGATTTCATTCGTTGTGATTCTAAGAATCGGTTCTTTTTCGCCATTTGTCCACCATTCATATTCGTGACTTGCTGGTATTGGAATTGGAATCCACGTAGCACCAATAAAAGGGAACGTATAATACAAGGAATCGCTTTCGGTAATGTCGTGCTTAATTCTCAATGCATTAAAAGTACCGTATGGTGTTGTAATTGAACCATAGCCATCAACTTCTGTTGTTCTAGTTCTGTGTTGATTCCATTTTGCATCCAAAATTGGATTAAAATCCACTAAGGTATAGCCTCTTGAAAAATGTGTATTCCCAAAATTTAATGGAAAATCATAACGTGTTTCAATGGTATCAGATTTAAATGGAACATCATTTCCAGAAACTACCATAGAAAAACCAACACTTGTTAAAGAGTCCGCTGATCTTCTTGTAAAACCAAATAAATTTTCAATTGAAACAGGTAAAAAAGATGTTAGTTGAGCAATTGGCAATGCAGTCGACTCTAGGTAATAACTTGCTTGATATTTCGTAGGTGCAAATGCTCCAAAGTAAAATTGAACAAATGCAGGCGCACCTGACATTGATCTAAAATCTTTGATAACTTGACTGTTTGCTGTTAAATTTGAAAAATCCCACATGTAAGAAGCCCCAGTAGATGCAAAATCTATCGATGGATCAGTTGTTTGACTCATTCGTACGGTGTCTCCTCCCGTTGCAAAATCAGTTGAATTCAACGTTATTTGAGCATTCAAATTGGTAAAGGCATAAAAAGAGGCAAGTAGTAGTAATTTTTTCATTCACGTAATTTTTTTCAAAGTTATAATAATTGAACTATTATTTAATCTCTATTGCAAAAGTTGTCAAAGCATTTAACGGTAAAACTTCGTTTGAGACCGTATTTTTCATCATACAGTTGATGTTCGCGAGAATTTTATAAATCGGTTTTCCTTGAGAGCTAGTAGAATAATATTGAATACCTAACACTTCGAATGTACTCAATTGATTATTCACAGACATAGACGAATACGTTTGTCCTTTATACTTAAATGAAATTTTCGCCTTATAATCCCATTCTATAGCCGAACTTAAACTTTCAAAGGAAGAGAAATCGTCAATAAATTTACCTTGTGAACTTCCGTCAACCCAAATGGTTTTAGTGCGCTGTGTACCATTTACAAAATCTATAACTGCAGTTATTTTATGACCGTAAGGCGTAACGATCGTGTTAAAAGTCAAGTCACTCGACACCAATTCTCCATCTAAATACCACTTAACTGCTTGTACGTCGGAAGTGTTTTCATCAATCCATGCTTTCAAATGTCCATTTTGCCCCATAAAATGGCGTAATTGGCTAAACACATTTCTATGGTAACCAACGATCAGTTCATTCTCAATTGTTGCATTTGTACCATCGGAAAAGTTCACTTTAGCACCTACAAGATATCGCCCCGGTTCAGAGATTACCAAATTATCTTGAGAAACAACAATCCCATTTAAAGACCAATTAATAGAAGAAATTAAAGAACTATTTGGAAAATCATCTTTTGAAATACTTAATAATGGTGCAACAGGTTGATTAGCAAAAAAGATGTCCTCTGCCAATTCATTTGTAAAAGTAGAACTAGTCATATCAAGATTTCCATTGAAAAAGCCCATTTCAAATTCAACATCACCATTGCTGATAGATCCTGCAAAAAAATCAACCCCATTCACTTGTTCAATAAATGTACTCATTAGAAAACCGTCATCCCCAGCACATGCAGAGAAGGATTCTAGACCCAATTCACCCTCAATTTTAAATACTGGAGATTCATCTGTTTGAGGTTCCTCAATAAGATCTTTTTTACAGCCTACAATTGAAAGACTGCTGAAAAAGATGATTACTAAGTAGATATAATTTTTCATACTAGAAATTTATTGACTTTTTAAGAAATAATTGTGCTCCTATAGGCATTCTTGTTGCTTCACCGACGAATCGTTGAGAGCTAATTGGTTGTAATAATTGCACTTGAACATTAAGTCCCACTTGGATACTTTCTGTAAGAGACAAACTATACGAAACATGTGGACTTAATCCAAATCGATTAAACAAGGATGAATTGGTAACACCTCTTTCATTTAAAGATTCCATTCCATCAATTTCTTGATAATGTCTGACATGTGTAAAAACATTAACACTTGGAGTAATACCAAGAGCAAGATTATGTCTGCCGAAACTTTTTGACAATTCCATTGGAATAGTAATTGCGCAAATAGAATTAAACTGATAAGAGTTATCTAACATCGTTGATCCGAAATCATAGATTTTTGTTCTCTCATTAATTTTAAGATCCTTTAATGTGGTTGTTTGGAAGCCTAAACCAGCAGAAAATGTGAATCGCTTCAGTGGAATTGTATATCCTACTTCAACTCCAAACGTTTCGTGTATTTTTTGATCTATTGATTTATCTCTTGACCAAGCTTGTTCTTCACCCGCGTTTATTCCTATATAAAATGAATTTTTGACAAATTTTGGTTTCACACTATTCATTTCAATTTGTCCTCCTGAATGGTCCAAACCACTTGCTAGATCCAATAAAGGCAAACGATCAATTTCAGAAGTTACTTCTTCTGTTACAATCGATTTATCTTCACTTTTTTCTGAATGTTCAGATTCCTTTTTATTCGTTTGATCGTATGCATTTTCGGACGTAATTAGCGAATTCGTTTCTTTAGTAGTGCGTAAAAGATTGTTTGCTGGATTTGATTCATTTTGAGAATCCAATTCCCCTTCAGTAGCAACCGACAAGGTGTTATACCCTGTTTCTTGACTCTTCGAGTTTTCGATTGCATTTGTCAGATTACCATTTGCTGGAAATCTGTAATTTGTATTCATTCCAGTTTTTTCAACCAATTTTAAGGCACTTAATTCATCTCTACCAATAAAAAACATTCCTACAAACGTGAATAAAAACACATTTGCTGTCCACCACCAAAGCCCAATTTTACGACTTTGCTTTACAGGAAGTTGCTCTTCAATTGCTTGAAAATAACTTGCCTTATACTCGAAAGCAGGTTGCTCTGAAGCTTCTTTAAATAATTTATCTATTTCTTCATCTGTCCAACTCATATCACCATTCTTTGATGTTGATTCTCAATTTTCTCCAATTTCTCGCGCAACATTTTTCTTGCTGTTGATAAATGCCACTTGGAAGTTCCTTCTGATATCCCCAATAGATCCCCAATTTCTTTATGGTTGTAACCATCAATCACATATAAATTGAAAACTCTACCACTGATTTCGGGCAACTGCCCAACCAAATTCATTAGGTTCTCATAGCCTAAATCACTTTCAGCAGTATTCGAAGTGTCAGCACTGTGCACATCCAATTCACGTTCCGTTTCTTTTGCTGTTATATGCTCTTCGTAGTTTTTCTTTTTTCGATATTCGTCAATTAAGGTATTCACCATAACGCGTTTTGACCATGCAGAAAAATTCACATTTTGATCAACCGATTCCAATCCTTTAAGGATTTTCATAAAACCGATGTTCAACGAAGAACGAGCATCCTCTTCGTTTTTGTGATATCTGAAACAAACGGGCATTAATTTACTAAAGCAATGTTTATACAAAAACTCAATAGCTTTACGATCATCACGTTTACAGGCGTTCAATATGTCTGGAGTGATGTCCATGCTCTTTTCTAATCGCTTTATTTTGAAGTTACTATGCAATATACCGTTTCTTTTTCAAAATCTTACAAAAACTCCGTATTTTTCAGTTCAGATTTACTTATTGTGTAAACCTAATTCATGAACGATTCAAACCTGAAATTGGTTGGTTAAAACTTAAAATAATATGAAAATTCATTTATTAAGACACGCGAAAACAGAACAATTGTCAAAAAGTGGAAAAGATTTTGATCGAAAATTAAAGGAACGTGGAATTGAACAGAGCAAAGAAATGGCGCAATTTCTATCGTCAAATGAAATTCATAGTCTTGAAACATGGTGTTCAACAGCGAAGCGAACAAGGGAAACCTTCAGTTATTTAAGCGATGTTTTAAATCCCTCACAACTTGAATTTATGGACGATCTTTATCTGTGTGAACAAGAAACGTTTTTAAAAAAACTGTGGGATTTGAATCAAACGAATGATCTATTCATAATCGGACATAATGACGGACTTTCAGATTTAGCGAGTTATTTTGCTGATGAAATGATTCATCTGAGCACGTGCGAATACATTTGTTTTTCATTTTCAGCAGATTCTTGGGCTGAATTATCCAAAGGAACGGGAATTATTGTGAATCGGTTTCGTCCGAAGGCTTAACTTTATTCGTTTCAGGAGCAACGTAATGGTAAACAATCGTATATCCCTGTTCAATGCGTCTTCTTTCCTCCTCTGCTTCTTGTGCTAAGCGGACATTTTCATGATAAATTGCTTCCAAATCTGGTGGCTCGATTCCCATTTCTTTTTCGATTTCATATTGAAATTTGGGACGTTGTGGACCGTGGGATCGGTAAACAATTGCCAACGCAACACCAACAACTAAGCCCATTAAATGCCCTTCCCAGGAAACTTTTTGCTGCATTGGAAAAACTCCCCAAATCATACTTCCGTATAAGAATACAACGAACAATGATATTGCTTGAAGTGGGAGAAATTTCCTCAAAACACCTGAAGTAAACAGAAAGCCTGCAAGCATATAAATCAATCCACTGATTCCAATATGATATGCTCCGTGATTATCGGCGTAAATCCACAACAACAAACCTGTTGTCAACCAACCTACAGTAAACACTTTGAAAGCAATATCACGATAAAAATAGATGAGTGCTGCTAAAAGAAAAAACGTTGGTGCGGAATTGTTGACAATGTGCTGAATTTCTCTTTCTGAATGAATAAACGGCATAAACAGAATACCTTTTAAACCTTCAAAACTTCTAGGCAATACACCCATTTTGTAAAAATCCACCTTAAACAACTGATCTGCCCAAAACACCAACCACAATACTATCAACAACATTGTTGGATAGAAAAAAGCCTCGAAGCTTGAGCCAAATGGATGATTTTTTTGTTTCATGGTCAAGCGCTCGTCAAAAGCCGTGCCCTTGAAAAAACGCTGACAACTTGTCGGAGATTAGTTTGATTTTAAAAATGTTAAGCTTCTATCCGGCGTCTCTTTTGTTGTTAAAACAAATTTATTTCCCTTAAAAACCGCGATACGATATGCTTCAATTTCATTCTCAAAAATCAGATAAAGTGAGTCGTTATCATCAGAAAGCTTAAATGATCCGAACGATTTCTCCATGTCACCTTTTTCAGATGGAAATTCAAGGATTAAACGATTAGTTCCTTTAAATTCATAAAACGTATGCCCTTCCATCAACAGAATTGGCTGCTCCATATCATGTTCCAAACGATTGCGCGTTTCAGGTGAAAGTGTTGCATAGTAAGCAGAAAAATCTATGTCGTTCAATTCCCATTTACCTGTAAGATCCACCGTATTTTGACGCTCACTTTTGTCCACTTTTTCAGATGCTGTTGTTTTTGTATCTCCAGAATTTTCTTTAAAAGAACAAGAAACAGTAATAAACATCAAGCTGACAAAACTAAAAGACAT
>JBDKHH010000153.1:0-10810 GCA_039797785.1 Bacteroidota bacterium
TTTACCAAATTTCGTTGTTCCACTATTCAATTTAAACGACAAATCTTGGTAGGTTGGCGTCGCTGTCGTTCCGATATCTACTCCAACTGCTTGTGCTATTCCAGCCAAAGAATAGCGATAACCTACCAAATACGATGCGTCACTTTTTTTGCTAAAAGGTCCTTCTGTTGTTAATTCCAAACCAGTAATCACACCCGCTTGTAAGGTTGTTTCTCGTTTTTTATTGTTCCCAGAACGAAAACCTAAATCAAACACTCCTGACGTTGCATTTCCGTATTCTGAAGGAAAAGCGGACGTGAAAAAGTCTGAATTCTTTAATAAATTGGTATTGACTGCGCTCACTGCTCCACCTGTTGTTCCTACTGATGCAAAATGGTTTGGATTACTAACACTCATTCCATCGATTCTCCACAAAACTCCAACAGGTGAATTTCCGCGAATTACAATGTCATTGCGGCTATCATCGGGCGCACTCACACCAGCAAAATTAGCAGCTAAACGTGCGGGATCACTTCGTCCACCAGCATAACGGTTAACTTCTTCCATGGAGAACGTACGCGCACTAACAGTCGCCAATTTGTTCACTGTTCCGCTTTTATTACTTCCTTTTACAGTGATTTCAGCCAATTGCTTTAACTCTTCTTCTAAGGTAACATCCAAGATGATTTCTTTTCCAGAGGTAACAACGACATTTGGAAGAATGGCCGTTTTATAACCAAAGTAGCTTACTTTAACTTCGTAGCGATCCGGTGGAATATTTTGTAAAGAATAATTTCCAAGCGAATCTGTTTGCGCGCCAACTTGCAAGGAAACGATTTGAACAGAAGCACCAACTAATGGAGCTTGAGAATGTTTGTCTACAATTGTCCCACGAATTGTTTGAGTATTGTTTTGCGAAAAGCACAGGCTTGGTAAAAGGAAAAATAAAATCAATAAACGCATTATCATCTTAAAAATAGGTTAAGCTGCATTACTCAACCCTCTTCTGATGTTAAACGTTCCGATTACTTGCGGTGAACGATGTTTTTATTTTTAATTGGGTAAATTACCCAAGTCCCTCAATCTGCTTCAAATGTTGTTCAATCTGATATTTATTGAAGTTTGGCCAGTGCGGTGCTGCAGTTGTTTTTTCGCCGCAAAGTGCATCCAGACAAGTGTTATTGTCTTTGTAACGCGCGTGCAAGACTTCAAGGATTTTAAAGAAGAATGCATCAAGGTGTGTGATCGCTTCAAATTCAGCTTTTAGGCCTGAATCAGTTGAATTCGATAAGTTCAACAGTTCCAACACAGCTGTTTTTTCTTCTTCGTTGATTTCAGCGGCAAAACCGTCTCTCAATGATTTGAAAACCAACTTATTCCAAACAACGCTATCGTGTCCCCACATCACATCTGGCAAGTGCAAGGAATGTTCACAAATCAGCACAACCGCTAACAAAACATCCTTGAAATTAGCAATCGGGAATTCGTCGAAACTGCGGAATTCAAAGCCACTTTGGTACATTTTCTCTTGGTTGAAATCAAGACCGATGTCCGACAATAAATCATAATCCAAAGCATGCTCGATTTGATCGCGCCACCAAATATTTTCTTCTTTTTCGAACTTCAACAACTTTCTAAATTCTTCAACTTGATAAGTCAAAATTTTCCCTTTCGCCATTGATTTATTGAAGGTTCCAACGCCTGTGTAGCGCGACATTGCGTTACGCATGGATCCCATGGCAAATTTCTCTTTCAAGTTGTACTTTTGACTAATCACCGCCATAATATCTGGACTTCCCAGCGTAGCAATGATCAAAGGTTCAAACCATTGCAACAAGTAAATCGCATTGGAATGAACGGCATCAAACGTTGGGTAATCGACAATGCGACTGTTTTCTGTTAAGGTCGGCAAAGTCAAATGAATATGATACGTTCCGTTGTTGAACAAGACAATGTTTTCTTGGTTCGACATGAACATGTTGAGTCCGCTGTTGTAATCTGGGAAATGCAATTTTTCTCCCAAGACTTCTGATTCGTTGATTTTGTCGATGAACAATTGTTTTGTCGCTTTCAACTCATTGCACGATTCTGTGATCGTTCTGTTTTCAAAGTATTTCGTCACAAATTCAATCGAGTCGCCATCAAAATTGACAGAACCCATCGGATTGTTTTTTTGCGTCAACATGCTTTTGATGTTATACGGCTGACCTTCCAAGAAGACTTCCAAAATAGATTTCCCTAAAAAAGCAGGATTATCCACCAAGGGATTCGTCAAGGCAACGGTGCGGTGGTTGTAATTCAAATCGATTTTATCCAGCGAGTGACTGTTGATCATTCGCGTAACGGTGTACGTTTTATTTTTATCAAATCCAGCTTCCAAGACAGGCGCTAAACTTCCTGATTGGTAGCATTTACGGTAATCAATACTGTAGCGCTCGCATCCAATTTTTTCTTGCACAAACGTTCCAGAAACCTCTAATGAGTTTTCGAATTGCAAATAGGTTTCGTTTTCTAATCCGATTCCCCAGTAGATTTTAGTATTCTGTTGTGTGCTCATTGTGCTAATTGACGATTATTAATGCTTGTGATGTGACTAAACGACTGTTGTTTAATCGTGGTAATAGAATACATGCGACGAATAACGTTCATGATTCCACCAATCTTTTCGGGCTTTCGCGAAATAGGTGTAATTCAATTTCCCCGCTTGTGATTGCAACGGATACACCACTACTCCATCTACGCGATAGGCTTTTTTCTTCTTCGTTTCAGGAACGACAGGAACAATGTGTCCAGAAAGTCCGCGAATCTTACGTTTTGCGCAAATCATTCCGATTCCACCTTCGTTGTTCACTTTCTCCTGAATTTCATCGAGGTTTGACATGCGTTTCCAACCGAAGCTAGGTCCCCATTTCAATAGCCAATCGTGGATTGCACTGGAATAAATTGGTTCAACCGTTTCATTCATAACCGGTACAACTTCCTCTCCGTTCAAGACGCGTTCAAGTGCTTCTGCTGTCCACCAAACAGTTGGTAAATACACCTTTGAGAAATAACAGAAATCGTATGAATAAACATTGCAATACGTATCTTCCACTGTGCGTTCGTAGCGCAAACTATTCGTTACATCCAATTTTTTAATCAGCTGTCGAATGCTTTCACGTTTTGTTTCAGCGCTTGTTTCATCACGAAATTCAATTGTTGCATCACTGATCGGATGAAACTTCATGATTTGTGTATCCAACCGCGAATCTGGGTGCGGCAACAGGCTGGCGCTTTTAATTCGATGATCTATAATTGGTTCCTCATACGGAGGAATTGTGCTATTTGCTGTAGTTTCTTTTTCCATTTAAGCTGGTTTGATAATGAGCGTCATGAATGCCGTTTTGGCAGCGAATGGATAAATTTACTAAATAATTAGAGATGAACGTTAGAGTGATGAACGAGGAGTGATGAATCCGCCGCGGCGGAAGAGATGAACGAGGAATGATGAACGTTAGAGTGATGAGTGATGAACGTTAGAGAGATGAGAGATGAATGGCAACCGGTCGTAGAGGTGATACATTGAGGTCGCTGAGGTGATACATTGAGTTTATCGAAATGCTCTCGAAGTGCCGAAATGCCCTCGAAGGGTCGAAACGCCGTTGCTATTCAATTGAACGAACTCACTTCACAGTTAAAACGCGTTCGTTCGATACTTTTGTAAATTGTTGTTAGCCCTTACATAAAATTCTTGCACGCGCGCACTGTCCGCATCGATATACACCTTGAAGCTTGAATCGTTGTGTTTGTATACTGTGAGGTACGAAGCGTAGGTTAATTTTGTACTGAGATCTGTTAATGCAATGGAATCGATGTCCGTTGCGAAAAAGGCTGAGTGAACTTCTTTCTCGCCATCCTCGAGCCAGTAATAAGCAATTCTATTCGAAGTAATAAACGCTCCGGCAGATTTAAGTCCGCCCCAACCACCATTGCTTTCAAACAATTCAATTTCTTCCTCCGGCGACAAAATCCCCAAGGATTCTATGAACGCATGATCTTCAGGAGAAATGTTTTTTTCCGTTGGAGCTTCAGTGCATGAAAAAAGGGAAAGAGCAATGAGAAGTGCGAAAAAATAAATAGATGGAAGGAATTTCATTTAGCAAAAGAATAAATTAAATAACATCATTGTATCTCAGGATGTTCATTTTTATATTGAATTTTGTAGTCGCCATAACCATTAAACATACTTTCAAACTGTCTATAATTTATTCTCCCCTTAAATGGCCTAGAATAATTTTTTCCTACAACAAGTCTGAGTTCTGTCTCAAAATCACCTTTAAAAATTGGTGCTGATGTCATGAGAATTTCATTTGAAGGAAGTATTAAGGATTCAACTCCATTGCCACACATGTATTTAAACCTTTCTTCAATAGGTTTCCATTCTCCTTTTTTGTTCTTGGCTTCCATTATTAACGGTAAATGTGTTCCGTATGATATTAATATCGTATCCTTCTCTTTATTCAATAGTAAAACGGGATATGAACCATTCAATTTTCGCATTGTATCGATTTGAATGTCAATATCAGCTTGATTCCATGATAAATATTCTCTTTCATCTAACCATTCCAAATAATACCCATCAAGTGGTGACGATTGTTTTTTTGTATTAAACTCGTTCAATTCACTTCCGGGAGGCAAATCAATTGGTCCAAAACTATAATAGTAGTGAGCATAAATTGTGTCTTTTGGTTTACCAATGTACATCAATCTATAATTAGAAGTCGATAACCAAGTACAATCCCTATCAAATTGGTAAGAATGAGAAGCATCAAAATCAGAAGTATCTATAACAACGGGGAATATAAATTTTTCTGGATTTTTACCTTCTATTTCCTTTTTTGCCGTACATGCTAAAAGAAGACAGCAAACAAAAAAGCACATTGCGAATAAGGAAAATTTCATAGCTGTAAACGTTGAATTCATCTAATTTAAACTATTTTCTCTTATTTCTATCCCAAATTGCAAAACTCAAACTGCCTAATAGCTGTAGTAGAACCACCCAGAAAAATAGATAGAAACCACTTCCAGCATTTGTGTCATAATCATGATCTATGAATCCTTGAAAATGAATAGAAAAACGAATAAGTTGAAGTAATCCCAAAGCCACAATGCTTAACACCGCAATTGGCACTATGCGTAGGTGAAAAATTGAATAATATGCAATTGCAAAAAGCACAATAAAAGCAAATGGGATTAAGAAAAACTGATACCCCAGATAGATTCTAGGAAGACTTGGGTCACCGGAATGCACATTCGTTTTTACCAGAAACGGAAAAAAAACACTTACGATTTCTACTGTCAAACAAATAATTTGAAACAGTAGAATGTATTTTTGATTTGAACTTAGCTTCATATTATTCTCTTTTTCCAAAAAGGAAGAATTTCTCGTTTATTGCAAATTACCGAATCAATCGACTAAAAGAGTATCGGAATATTGTCATTTTTAAAATCTATTGAATTAGATTTGGTGGATCCCTGAAATGTTTTTTTATTCTGAAGTTGTTGTTTTCTTTTTTTATTTCAAACCCCCAAAATTCTCTTTTAGTTAAAAGATCTACTTGAATAATAAAATTGTAGGTCGTTTTATCAATCCAACAATCTTCCAAGGACATTGTATGATAAACATCTCCAATAATCTTGTAATTTTCAATTGTATCGTGTGAATATAGATAGTTAATTTTTTGTTTTACGAGTACATCAATTTCCTTTGGATAATTCGTTACTATTATGTCATCAATATTATCACAAGGTAATTTGCTAAAACCACCTTTTTCATAGGCTTTATTATCATTCCAAATTATTTCACAACTTGAACAAATTACTATTCCAAGAAGTAATACTATTTTGAGCGTCATCTTCCTATTTTTTTCTTACCGAAACAGTCCAAACACCCAACATTACTTTTTTTCCGCTTTCGGTGATTCCATAAATTTTAATTTCACATTCTCCAATTTTATCTGGATACACATAATAGGACAGTGGATTGGATTCCACTTGTTCAATCGTTCCATTGTTGCATTCTACATGTGTATCATAATAACCATGTGCTACTGCTGCAATCTCATTGCCTATTTCTACGTCAAAAGAATCACCACTTAAATTCATAAAAAATCCTTGAGGAACTTCGCTCGTTGGTTTTTTCACAACTTCTTGACCCTCTTCTCTTTCCATTTCTTGCATGATTGCTTCAATTTCAAGACGTTCTTGTTCTAATACATTAATGTATTTTTCTGGAGATGATTTAAGTTCGTTTGAATTTGCAAAAAGCCCACTCACTTGTTTCGCATAAAGCGTATCGTATTCTTTGTTCTTGAAATAAACGGTTTTATTGTCGCGGTACCATTCTGCACTCATACGTAAAATCTCAGAAAAATTATCAAGGTTTTGATTCAAATATTCATTGATTGATTCACCATACAAATAAGCTAAACTTCCGGCTAAAGCTCCGTCACCACTCGGTTCATACTTTGGATTTGTTCGATTATAAAGTTGAAAACGATTTCTAGCAATAAAATACACAATTGCTGCTTCGTTCATCACGCTATCCTTTAAATAAGTGCTGCAGATATCATACAATTTCGTTGGGTGCAATTCATTTGCATTTTTCATCAATTCAAACACTCTTGTATCAACCTTTCCAACCGAAATGTTCGGTGAATAGTAGCGATCTTTTAATTCTTGAGAAAGTTGTTCTTTTTGAGCAATTAAATTGTTAGCATAAACGCTAAAGAATAATCCAACTGCAAGTATAAGCTTGTTAATTTTGTTCATTTTGATTTATATAATTCGTTATTATAAGAAAGGTTATTTCACAACAACTTCACTTTTCCCCAATCAATGAATTGGTGACTTGACGCAACTTTTACGAAAGCTAAAATAGATTTTTTACGTGAAAAGCGCTCATCACCTTTTGGTTTAATGATGATCGATTGCATTTCATTGCTTGTTGTTTCACTATAATCTACTTTCAGCCATTTTCCATCTCTTCCTAAATCAACAACAGCTGTAATTTCTCCTTCGATTGCTTCTAAAATTGAATCCGCTTTTATTGGTCGAATGCTTACTTTTTTTCCAATTAAATCATACATTTTAAGTAGTTGGTAGCCAATAAAAAAGAACATCGGCGCGAAATTCAGTACAAAGGTTGATGTTGCCCCTTTGATTGAGAATCCTAAATGTAGAAATGGTAATTGATTCGTGAAATAGGTAAAATCTTTTGTTGAATACGTTACTAATTGCAACACAATCCACACATAGAACAATTTATTGGCGAATTTATTATTCAGGAAAAACAAGGCCGTTCCAGCTAATCCAAGTAAGGAAACGACGATTGACGTCCAATAAAACGTTTGGAAATTTTGAGCAATGCTAAACAGTGACAAAACACCGACTAGAATTGGAAAAATGAGTTGTTCTGAAGACTTTTTTTGCATGTAAAAGCAGTTTAGTGTTTTAAAAATAGCTGTTTGTTTTGTTGAACGAAGATATACTTTTATACATCATTCAATCCGCTGCGATCGTTCTCTTTCAATTTTTCCCGATTGCGTTCTTTCTCCCAGGTTTCAACAATATCATCTGTTTTGTACAAATGATAAAATCGATAATCATCATCTTGTTTGTTTTTGATCACCAAACGTGCCCAAAGCGAACCAATAAGTATTCCAAGAGAAATACAGGTAATTAATGCATTTTGAACGCCCATCGATTCATAGAGAAATGGAAAAGCAATTAATGCTAGTGTGATTGTACTCAGCAAAATAAAAATAACAGTTGCGATGCGTTTAAGAAGTTTCATTCGTACAATTTACCGTAAAAATTTACTTTTTATCCAATACTTCACGCCCTTCAATTTTATTGATTGTATAAACAAAGGCAACGTTCAATTTACCTTCTTTAATCGTCCAAGGTGAGAACAAAGAAAATGCTTCTTTCAGTTTTGAATCGAGAAGTAAAAGTGAAAATTCGGATGGATCAATCTTATTTAATTTTTCCGGATCATTTGTCATCGCTGTGAAATTAAACATCGGAAATTCATCACCATTCGAATCCTCTCGCACAAGAATTACCGAGTTAACACCATAATCTTCCATTTCATATTCAACGTTGTAGTTAACATTCACGTAAGTGTTAAAAAGTTCACTTGGTATCTCAAAAACACTTTTAAGTAATTCTGATTCGATGGTTGACTTATCCAATTTTAACTCTTTGGTTTTTTGAGTAGGATCGACTACCAATAAAAAGTACCATTCTGCAGATGTTGGATTCTCAAGCACTGCTCCTGGATCATCAAAAAGAGAAGAATTAGGGGTGTTCACTTCATAGCTATTTGTTGAGTAGTCAAATGATACAAGCACTTTTTTACCCTTTTTATCGTACAATAGTGATTTTCCAATGGGTTTACCATTTTCAAAAGATAATGACCATTGCATTTTTCCTTGTGCATTGTAATATTTCCAGTCTCCCTGTTTTCTAGCATTTAAAAAACTTCCTGAAAGTTTGATTTTACCAGAATTATAAAAATATGCGAATTCACCATTCAATTCTCCATTTGAATAATTGATGGTTTTAATTACGGTTCCTGATAATGAGAATGAAGTCCATTTTCCATGCTTCAGTCCATTTTGAAAATTTCCAAATTCAATTATAGTGTTATTACACACACGCTTATAAATCCCTGATGGTAATGGCTTTAACGAGTCAATGATATCATAGCAATTGCAATGAGCATAATTTAAAGTGTCCTGACAAAAAGCATGTAAACTAATCAGATAGGTAGTTAAAAGTACAAATAGGTTCTTCATTATTTTAAACTTGATTCTTCAAATTTAACCTTTTTAAAATAGTTTAATACACTATAATTCACTTCTTATAGAACTTGTTTGTTTTCTATTTCGACACTATTGGATTTAAAAGTTAAAGGAAATGATTTATATAAAAAGTGTTTACCGCACCATGTACTAAGTAGATATACGTAAATGTGTTTTTCATTTGATTTTTCAGGATTGATTCCAAAAAACTACAGCTTTCTTTGATCCATAACAATTGTTATAGATTAAATAATTCACTTAAAAAACCACTCATGAAAAATCAACTAATGTTTGTTGGATTATTCACCTCACTTCTGGGGAACGCACAGCAAAACACTGTTGCGACTGGAGGTAATGCTTCGGGAGCGGAAGGTTCGGTAAGTTATTCAATTGGACAAATCGATTATACATCAACATCTAATGCAAATGGTACAGTTTCACAAGGACTTCAACAGGCTTATGAAATTTATCCTTTAAAAGTAGATGAGTTATTCAGTTCACTTGAAATCAACTTATTTCCAAATCCAGCAACTGATTTCATTCATCTCACTTTTGGGGATATCAGTCAAACAGAAATTCTTAACTATCAACTTACAGATGCTAGCGGACGATTGATTCAATCAGCATCCATTCAGGAAAAAGACACAGAAATCTCTGTGCAAGACTTGGAACCAGCTTCTTATTTTTTAACTGTTTTAGTGTCCAATAAACCTGCTAAAACCTTTACCCTTATTAAAAACCACTAAATAATCACAACAATATGAAAAAGAAATTATTACTCGTCGGAGCCCTATTAATGGGAGCGTATACCTTTGCGCAAGCTCCACAAAAAATGTCATATCAAGCCGTTGTTCGAAACGGTAGCAATTCATTGGTGAGCAATTCCCCAGTAGGTGTTAAAATCAGTGTATTACAAGGTTCAGAAACTGGAACCGCTTCATACGTTGAAACGCAAAACGTTACATCAAATGCAAATGGTTTAGTAACTTTTCAAATTGGAAATGGAACTGTTGTTTCAGGAACAATGGCAGGAATTGATTGGGCAAATGGTCCATTCTTCATAAAAACAGAAACAGATCCTACGGGTGGAACAAATTATACAATCGCAGGAACAACTGAATTATTAAGTGTTCCTTATGCATTATATGCTGCAAATAGCACTCCTGGACCTCAAGGTGCTCAAGGACCACAAGGTTTACAAGGACCAGCAGGATTGAATGGTGCTAACGGAAATGACGGTTTAGATGGTGCGACAGGACCAATGGGACCACAAGGACCAGCTGGAATGAATGGATTAAACGGCGCAACTGGACCACAAGGCCCTCAAGGATTGCAAGGTTTACAAGGTCCAGCAGGAAATGACGGTTTAGACGGTGCTACAGGACCGATGGGACCACAAGGACCAGCAGGTTTAAATGGTGCAACAGGTGCGACTGGGCCACAAGGTTTACAAGGATTGCAAGGTCCTGCAGGAAACAATGGATTAGACGGAGCTACTGGTGCAACTGGTGCAACTGGTGCAACAGGTGCAACAGGACCAATGGGACCTCAAGGACCAGCAGGTTTGAACGGTGCTGACGGAATTGACGGTTTGGATGGAGCAACAGGTGCTACTGGAGCTACAGGACCAATGGGACCTCAAGGACCAGCAGGTTTGAATGGTGCTGACGGTAATGACGGATTAGACGGAGCAACAGGACCAATGGGACCTCAAGGACCAGCAGGTTTGAATGGTGTTGACGGTAATGACGGATTGGACGGAGCAACAGGACCAATGGGACCTCAAGGACCAGCAGGTAATGACGGATTAGACGGAGCAACGGGACCAATGGGGCCTCAAGGACCAGCAGGTAATGACGGATTAGACGGAGCTACAGGACCTCAAGGACCAGCAGGATTTATTTCATTGAATGGTGCAACTGGCGCAACTCAAACATATACAGTAGGAACAAGTGGTTCAGACTTCAATATCTCAACATCAAGTA
>JBDKHH010000154.1:0-8571 GCA_039797785.1 Bacteroidota bacterium
GTTGAAGGAGATGAATCATCATCAAGTATGTATGATGTTTTATTGAATGATTCACTTCCTGGGCCAGAAAAAGAATTAGTAGTTGAATCACTAAGAAAAGATATCGAACGCTCCCTTTCAACGCTTACAGCAAGAGAAGGTGATGTTGTACGATTGTATTACGGACTGAATGGAAAACATCCATTAACACTTGAAGAAATAGGTGAACGCTTCGATTTAACAAGAGAACGTGTACGCCAAATTAAAGAAA
This sequence comes from Bacteroidota bacterium, assembly GCA_039797785.1. Taxonomy (GTDB): domain Bacteria; phylum Bacteroidota; class Bacteroidia; order Flavobacteriales_D; family Crocinitomicaceae; genus M0103. Next base: position 251 of record JBDKHH010000154.1, read on the forward strand.
AAGCTATTCGAAGATTGAAACATACTTCCCGAAGCCGGATGCTCAAATCATACCTAGGTTAAGCGGGATCGACATCAACAATTATTCGAATCGACTTATTTAAAGGAACGCTATAAAACTCGTCAAGAAGTTGTTGTATGCGTTCCTTTATTTTTTTATCAGAAACGTCACGCTCGAGTTTTAATTTGATTTGTTTCAAATACAAGTTTTGAATGCGTCGAACAACTGGAAATTCAGGCCCAATAACACGTTCCTTAAAAACATCTCTCAAACTTCCTGCTAAATCAGCGGCTCCTTTTTCAACCACATATTCATCCTTGTGTTTTAATGTGAACTCAATCAATTTATAATAAGGAGGATAAAAGAAATTCTTGCGTTCGATTACTTCACTTTCATAAAATCCTTTGTAATCGTGGTTGATGACTTTTTGAATTACCCAATGATCGGGATCGCCCGTTTGTATAATTACATTTCCACGTTTACCTTTTCTTCCAGATCTTCCTGCAACCTGCGACATTAATTGATACGATCGCTCAAACGCTCTAAAATCTGGACGATTTAGTAACATATCAGCATCCAAAATACCAACTAAGCTTACATTGTCAAAGTCCAAGCCTTTCGTGACCATTTGGGTTCCGATCAGAATATCAATGTTGCGCTGCTCAAAATCATTGATAATTACTTCATACGCATTTTTGGAACGCGTACTATCTAAGTCTAAACGTTTAATTGTTTTGTCCGGAAAGACCAATGATAATTCATCTTCCACTTTTTCAGTACCAAAACCAACCATTTTCAGGCGATTCGATCCACATGCTGAACACGAACCAACCGGAGGTGATGAATGACCACAATAGTGACATTTTAATGAATTCGTTTGCTTGTGATAGGTTAGCGAAACATCACAGTTTTTACATTTTGGCGTCCAATTGCATATCTCACAACTCCACATTGGTGTATAACCTCTGCGGTTTTGAAACAAGATAATTTGTTCACCTCGGTTCAATGTTGCGCGCATTTCATCAATCAAATAGGTTGTGAAATGTGAGTGCATACTTTTTTGTCGACGCTCTTTCTTTACATCCGCACAAAAGATTTCTGGCAATTGAATTCCTCCAAATCGATTATGTAATTCAACAAAGCCGTATTTTCCTTGTTTTGCATTGTAATATGTTTCAATTGCCGGAGTTGCAGAACCTAACAACACTTTTGCGCCATAATAATGTGCAAGCACAATCGCAGCATCACGTGCATTGTAGCGAGGAGATGGGTCATATTGTTTGAACGAAGATTCATGTTCTTCATCAATAATGATGAGTCCTAAATCTCTAAATGGCAAGAATACGGATGAACGTGCGCCTAAAACGATTCGGTAACGGTTTGGATCATTGGCCAATACATGGTTCCAAATTTCAACGCGTTCATTTTGATTGAATTTCGAATGGTAAACACCAATTTGATCACCAAAGTAAGCGCTTAAACGTTGAATTAATTGTGTTGTAAGTGCAATTTCAGGAAGTAAAAACAATATTTGTTTTCCTAAATCCAATTGTTCTTGGATTAATTGTACATAGATTTCTGTTTTTCCAGAACCTGTTACACCGTGTAATAATGTGGTATTGAATTTTTCGAAACTAGTATTGATTTCGTCAAGCGCCACTTTTTGACTTGAAGACAATTCTTTAAAAGCAAATTGTTCTTTCGTATTCAAATCGAAACGCGAAATTTCAACCCTACTTTGAGAAATGACACCATTTTTTTCAAGTGTATTCAATGCAGAAGGTGAAATATTCAGCTCATGAAGCGTTTTTCTCAAGATTGGTTTTAGCGTGCCATTGTTGTATTCTCCTTCTTTTAAAATGGTTAACAAGGCCTCCAATTGTTTCTCCGTAGATTTTTTAGATTCTAACGAATTGATAGCTTGATTTAAATTTTCTTCAATTAAAAATGAATCTTGTAGAAAAACGTAAACCGCCGTTTTAGGAACAAATTTTTCGTTCAACTCTTCAGTTGACAAAACAATTCGTTTTTCCATCATGCGTTTGATGATGGGTTGAACGGTTTTGATTCCAATGATTTCAGAAAGTTCTTTTAAGTCAAGTGTTTCGCGAATTTCCAGTGTTTCAACAATTTGCAATTCACGATCGTCCAAATGATCAATCTTACCATCAAAATCTGGATGAAGGACAATCTTCGTTTCGCTAGCCAATTTGAAGTTAGCTGGTAGTGCAGCGTTCATCACATCACCAATAGGCGCCATGTAATAATTCGCAATCCATTTCCAAAAATTGTATTGTTCTTTGGTGATGATTGGTTGATCATCTAGAACATGCTCTAAGTACTTTGCTTGATATTCTGAAGGAGCGGTTTCTGAAACACGTGTAACAATTCCAGTGTATAACTTGGATTTCCCAAAGGGTACAATTACACGACCACCGATACAAATAGCGTCATTTAATTCAAATGGAACGCGATACGTAAATTCCTTATGAACAGGAATAGGAAGTACCACATCCACGAAAAATGTTTTCCTTTCAGACATGTGCTAAAGGTACTAACAAAGAAATTAAAAGAAAAATTAAATCAGATTTGGATCAAGGGCATTCGTATGCTGTTCCATTATCACCGTCGTGTTGACTACAGAAATGAAGGTTACCTGTAATTGCACCTGTACACAGTTCAACAACTGATTTTTGAGCCATCATGCGCAATGCACTGTTGTCTGGATTAATAAAGAATTTTTCAATCGTGTATGTTCGTCTTGATGAAAAGATTCCTATTACCTTGTGGTCATTTGTAGCTGTTAAATTGGTAAACGTCGGTTTGTTTTGAGCCAATGAAGAAGATGGTTGATTAACACTCATGTAATTGTACAAATCCTCAGCACCTCCGGTAACAATGATTTTAACGGAATACATTTGTCGTTTATCAATCGCTGCATTTGATGAAACACTTGCTTTCATTAATTCATAAAATGTTTTACCAACAACTGTGAATGATTGACTTCCTTGTGGAGTCACGGCATATTCGCCAAGATTCCATTTGAAAGAACGTAAAGTTGTATCAACTCCTGTTTCAAACTCTTTATAGAATACTTCTAAGGTTGTATTAACGATACTAGAATTTCCAACATTTACTGAAATTGCTTTTTGTTGGAATACGCCTGGATTTTCCACAAAATCAAAACGATAAGATTGGCCGTCTGCCGTTGTGTTTATTCCAGAAACTAATTCAGTAATTCCAGTTACTTCGAATTCACCACCATTCACTGATACGTTTAAAGTATATAAACCGTTATCAGAAAGAGGAGCAGCAGTTGTAGTTGTGAAATAGTATAGTTTTTGCGTTGGTGCATAAAAGGCACCGTTTGTTTCTTTATTTTCTACAATTGTGTCTTGAAGTGTCCAAACACGCGTTTCAACACCATTAATACGTTCTGTAATAGTTGCATCTATTTGATTGAAATAACTTGAATCTGGAATTTGAGCTATTTCCAATGAATTTCCAGGGCCAATAAACGCACGCGTTATTTTAATGAAATGCGTGGTTTCTGCTTTGTCTAATAAGCCATAAACAATTGCCGTTTCTTCAAAATCACCAATCATGTCAACCTCTTCATTACAAGAAGATATGATGAAAATTCCGATAAAAGAGCTGATTAAAAAAAGGAATGTATGTTTCATGTTTATAAATGCTTATTGGAAATCAAATATACTTAAATTTTACATGTATGAATTACCGATTACTAAATGAAAGAGGTGCTTTAATCAATTATTAATCCTTGACTTTGTTCATTCCCATCACTTTCAACATCCAATTAGGTAAATGTTTTCCTGGTTTTTTGTTTTTTAAGTTGATGTACCATCCCCATTTTTTCATAATTGGAACTTTGTGTGTTTCAACAAATTCAATCCAAGTTCCATCTGGATCTTCAATGTATGAAAAACGTCCACCAGCTTCACCCATGTCAAAGGTATCCGAACTGTCAACCGTAAATGGAAATCCTTTTGATTCACATTCTTTTTGAAGTAAATTCATTCCTTGTACATCGAAACACAGATGAATGAATCCCCAATCTCCCCAAAAACGGTTTTCAAAGATTTTTTTGCAATCGGTTCGTTCGATGGCTTGTACTAATTCTATTTCAGTTGGTCCAAGTAATTTAGCAAAAGGACCTTTTCTTGCATCTTTGTGACTTAAAAGTACACGTCTAAACTTACCAGTACCACCAGGCAATGCTGCTAAATCCTCAAAATTATCAGTTTTATCGTAGTCAATTGTCGAATATCCTAAGATGTCTTTATAAAGAGGCAATGCTTTTTCGATATCGCTCACACAAATAATACTTCCTGCAACACCACCGCAATGCGAAGGGTGACCTGTTTCCGAAAAATAACCGCGACCTTCAACAATTTGAAAAATATTTCCATTTGGGTCTTGGGCAAAAAACGTGTCTTTTCCTGCTGGATTTTTGTGTAAGTTTCCAAGTATGGTTGCGCCATTCGATGTGAAATAGTCGTAGCTTTTAGCAACATTGCGTGATTTGATTTTACACGAATACAAACCATAATCGCCTAATTGGATTTCAAAACTTGCTTTTTCAGTTGGTCTACTCGTAAATTGCCAAATTTCGAATCCACCGCCACCTTCCATGCTTAATGCAAGAGTTGCAGTGCGCGAATGAACAACGTTTCCAGTATATCGTGTCATCAAGGGAGCATCAGCTGCTTCTTCAAAAACTTTTACGTTGACACCGAAGAATTTTCTGTACCATTTCCAAGCATCAGCAACGTTTGGTACTCCAATTCCCATTTGCTGAATTCCACAAATTATTTTTTCCATCTGATAATATTCTGTGCAAAGATAATTAAGCCGATGAATTTAGCGAATTGCACGGTCATTAAATAATACAAAACCATAACTTACCTGAAACGAAAACGGATGTAACGTTTGTTTAGGAAAGTAATTTAATGTTGCTCGAACAGGACCAACGAAGGAATGATAAATTACGCTAGCAGAAGCAATATAGGTGTCTCCCTTGAATGGTTTAGAATAAGTTGGAGTTCCATCATTGTTTTTCTGAATCGAAACAAAAGGTTGAAAGAAATAACCATCAATGCGCAAATCGATGTTCTTTTTGATTGTAAAAACTGTATTTAAACCAACTCCAACAAATTGAGGTGAACGATATTCGGGAAGGAAAAATGTTTCTGCATCAGGTGTTGGAGAAAATGAGGTCATGGATAACAGTGAAGCAGTATAGTTCGTAAACAAAGATTGTGAATTGAAAACTCCTTTTCCATATATTCCAAGGTGAAAATGTGGTTTGTCAATTACAAAAGATTGAAATTCTGCACTAAAATTGATCCATGAATGATAATGTGTGCGTATAGAGTCGCTAACGGATGTAGAACCTGGAATACTTAATTCTTTCCCATAAACATAGCGTGATTTGAATTTAATCAAATGTCCTGAATTGCCATATTGTTTGCGGTTTAGAGAGTTTTTTTCCAGTTCCCAACTGCCCGATGCACCTGAAAACTTAGTGATATCCGAGGTGTCTTTATTGGTGAAATTAGATGTTTGATAATAATCATCTTCTAAATTGAAAACGCGAAGGTCTAAGGTGCTTTTGGTAGTATTTCCAACCGGATTTAGGAGCTTAACTCCGTAATACATTTCGTTTTGAACCAAAAAAGAAGGTTGAACATCTTCAAAAAATGTAGCAAAACTGCGGAAGTAATCCCAACGATTCATCACGAAATAGGTACCTAATGAAATTGGATACGTACTCGGAATTTCAAGCGTATAATTTAATTTAACGGAACCATAGAATTTTCCGAAATAAGATGAAGCGTGAATGGTTGAGGCTGTGCGACCTAATGAACGATAATCTATTCCAATATATCCCGTATTCACAGCTCTGGAAGAAAAATGTCCTCCAACAGATAATTTAAAATCTTTCGCTTTACGCACCTCTAGATTTAGATTGTATAAGCTGTCTTTTTTCAAGGTTAAGAGTGGGTATATAAAATCGATTTGTGAGGTAGCATACAGTCTGAAATACCTTTTTTCTAATTTTTCTAAGCTGATAATTTCATTTTTTTTCAATCGAATCATTGAAGAGCGAACATAATTCAAGTCACGTTTTCGATTCGTATTTGTGCTAATGGATGAAACTGTAATAGGAACAATTTTAGACCTGAATAATTTCCTTTTCGCTTCGATTTCTTCTTTCGAAATTCGTCTTACTACATGAAGCTCAATCGAATCGAGGTACTTGTTCGCTGCTATGTATCCAGCTGAAATGGATTCTTCAACACTTTCAAAGTCAAACGTTGAAATGCTTGTTTCAGGTTGAATCATTACTCCATAATCGCAAGGCAATTCATATTTTGAATAGGAAACTAACATGTTTGTGAGCTGACTGATTAAATCATCCTCCATTGGAAGTTCGGCATTGTACGAAACATTACTTCCAACAATGTAATCTGGATTGAAATCGCGGTACATTACATCTGCAGGAAAGTTGTTGTACAATCCACCATCGAAATAAAGTACTCCATTAAAACGGATTGGATTGAAATAAAAAGGATAGGTCATCGATGCACGAACGGCTTGATTTAAATTTCCATTCGCAAAGACAACACTTTCTTTTTTTACAATATCCGAAGCCACACAGCGGAATGGAACGAAAAGACTATCAAAATTATTCCCAACAGAAGCTCCAGCAGATCCTAATAACTTTAACATTTCAAAGTCTAAATAAGATGAGGTGATGAAATTCGTTGGAAGGGACTTTTTTAAAATACTATCTCTGGAAAAAGAAAAGTCAATTAAGCTAGCATCAGTTTCATCTTCTTTGTAGAGAAATCGTTGATCTGATTTTACTTTTCCTTTGGTCATCAATTGAAATTCATCACTTAGAACGTATTGTTCAATTTCTTCAGGACTGTAACCAGCAGCATACATCGAACCAACCAATGCTCCAGCTGAAGTTCCAGTTATATAATCAATAGGAATCCCACGTTCTTCCAAGGCTTTCAAAACTCCGATATGAGCAAGCCCTGTTGCGCCACCACCACTTAAAACTAAGCCGACTTTTTGTTGAGCCAAGGAAATAGTAGCAGATAAACAACAGATCAAGACAAGGATATACTGTTTAATTGATTTCAAATTCGTTCTTTTGTATAAAAATAGTGCTTAAGCACTCAAAGTTAATAAAATGAAAGATAAATCAACATTGCCAACTCGTAAATTAACAATTACACTTAAGACTGTATTTGGTTTAGAGGAGGCAGTAATGCAAGAATTAGAGGAGTTAGGCTTTTCCGGGATGACAATGGCAAACCGTGCTGTCTATCTAAAGGGAGATTGGGAGGATGTTTATAAACTAAACTTGCATTGTCGATGTGTGATTTCAGTTTTGGTTAAAATCGCTGAATTTGACTTGCGCGATGAGGATGATTTATACAAACAATGTATGCGTATTGATTGGCCATCAATTTTTAGTGTAGATAAAACATTTGCAGTGAAAGGAGCTGTTTTTTCAGACATGTTCAATCATACACAATTTCCGTATTTATTGGTGAAAGATGCGATTGCGGATACGTTTAGAAAGCAGTTGAATGAGCGACCAGATGTAAATATTAAAACTCCTCAAGTGATGTTTGATTTATACATTCGTGACCGTAAAGCAACGATTTCAGTAAATACGAGTGGTGTTCCATTGTTTCAAAGAGGTTATCGTGAGACAGCTGGAGAAGCACCATTGAATGAAGTTGTTGCTGCTGGTTTAATTCGCTTGAGTGGTTGGGATCGTAAGTCAACTTTCATGGATCCGTTCTGTGGTTCTGGGACATTGTTGATTGAAGCAGCTTTCTTAGCAACTGGTATCCCATCGAATATTGAACGCCAGCATTATGCGTTTAAAAATCTATCAAATTTCAATTCTGAGGTTTGGGAGAAAATGTTGAACGATGCGCGTAAACGTGTAACAGAATTGCCTTGCGAAATAATTGGTTCGGATATTAGTGATGAGATGATTCTTAAAACGCGACGAAACTTAAGAGCGTTGCCGTTTGGGAGATTTGTCAAAACATCGGTTTTACCTTTTCAAGATGTGAAGGCACCAGAAGAAAAAGGAACGTTGATTTCAAATCCACCATACGGAATTCGAATGGGTGAGGAGATTGAAGAAATGTACGAAGAGTTTGGTAGTTGGATGAAGCGTGAAATGAAAGGTTTTGATTGTTGGGTGCTTTCATCGAGTGATGAAGGATTTAAATCAATTGGATTAAAACCAGACAAAAAAATAAAAG
>JBDKHH010000155.1:0-6585 GCA_039797785.1 Bacteroidota bacterium
AATTAAAAAATCTTTTTATTGGGAAAAAGACGGTTGTTGTTTTTATAGCGATGGCCTTGACTTTGATTCTGTTCTCGTGCAAAAAAGACAATCCAGCTCAAATAGAAACCTATCAACCATCCTTACCAGCAACACCTTACAATTACAGCAATGTTAGCTTACCTTCAGCTTTCACTTCTTCACCGATGAATTTTTTCAATTCAATTAGTTCTTCAAATCCAATCACAGACGCAGGGGCAACTTTAGGACGTGTTTTATTTTATGATCGTCAAATTTCAAGAAACAATAAAGTCTCTTGCGCTTCTTGTCATCAGCAGGAATTTGCGTTTGCGAATAACACACAATTTAGTAAGGGCTTGTATGATGAGATGACTTCGAGAAACAGTATGGCGATTATCAATACACGGTTTTCGTTTCGCTTTTTTTGGGACTTAAGAAGTGTTACTCTTGAAAATCAGGTGTTGGAACCGATTAAGAATCATGTTGAAATGGACATGAGCTTGGAAGATGTTGTGGACAGAGTTAAATTGATTGGCTATTATCCAAAATTATTTCAAGATGCTTTTGGAACAACTGAAGTTACTTCTCAACGAATTAGTTACGCTTTAAGTCAATTTTTGCATTCAATGGTTTCCTATCAGTCCAAGTATGATAAAGGTGTCGATAATAATTTTGCGGATTACACACAATTGGAAATGGACGGAAAAGATCTATTTTTCAGTGGAACTGTAAACTGTAATCATTGCCATTTCACGGTCAACTTTTTTGGGAATCAACCTGCTGTAAATGGTTTGGATGCTATTTATACAGACAATGGATTAGGCACACTAACTGGTGATCCAGCAGATGACGGAAAATTCAAAATACCAACATTGCGCAATATTGAAATGACAGCGCCCTACATGCATGACGGCCGATTCGCAACTTTAGAAGAAGTCATTGAACATTATAATTCTGGAATTCAAGCGCATCCCAATTTGGATGATCGATTGACAGTAGAAGGTCAAATTGGTGGGACACCGAAGCAATACAATATGACGACTTATCAAAAGCAATCACTTGTTGCGTTTCTTAAAACCTTAACGGATCATTCCTTTTTGACTGATGTGCGTTTTTCAGACCCGTTTAAATAAATTGAAAATTTATTTATTGGGAAAAGAGTACGGAAATTTGCTCACTTTCCATTTGTTTAAAACCGAAAAAGGCAGTAAAAATGTTTCTGTCTCACACGCTCTTGCAGCACGAAAAACGGATGGAGTAAAAACGATTCCTTCAGCAGTAAATTCCCATTCAGAAAACGTCCAGCTTTCAGGACTGTTGTACAATTCCATGCAAGGATCGTCTTCACTGCTGTAATCTTGCGAAATCAATTCTTGTTCAAGCAATAAAGAGACAATTTTGGGTGCAAAAAAGTTAGAACGATAATCATTGTATTGAGTGAAGTTGTCGATTGTTTCATCATAAACAACACTTGATGCATCAAATGAAAACAACTCTTCAAATTCATAATTTTTTCCAGTATTCAAATCAAGTAAATAACAAGATTTACCAAAATCGGGATGTGCTCCGCCGCAAAACCAAGATTCAAATAGCGTGAAACTTAATAGATTTTTATCTAAGTAATTCAAAGAAAGTGAGCGTTCAATACCATTTCCTGAGCTGTATTCCCATTGCGAAGAACACGTCAACTGATTCATAGCATTTTCAACCAAAATTTCTTCCAATCGCGGATTTACACAATCACGGGTTTTTTGACTAAACGTAGAATCCAAGTAAAAGCCAAAAGTTGTACTATGCGTTTCACTAAGCCATCTGAATTTTCCACCTTGAAATAGAGAAGTAGAATCAGTTTTGAATTTCAATTTACTCGATCTGATATATTCAAACGGATTCGTTTTCTTGTAGTCTTTAACAAGTTTAAGATGGTCAAAGTTGTTTGTAATGCCGTTTAATGATATTGGTCGTAAGACAACCTTTAAGGTTTTACCATTCGAACCTTGCCATGTTCCAGAGAAATTGCCTTTAGCATCTTTGTTGATGACAAATTTCTCTGTAAAAGCAGCTTCGTCTAAATCAAAATAAAACGTGAACGTTGAACCTTCGCGCGTTCCTTCAAGCACAATGTCTTTCAGTGAACTTGAATAAAAATAACGCACATCAAGAATACGCGGTTCTTCTTCTGGATAATCATCCGTGTAATCTTCAAAGCGCATGTAAATTTTAGATTTCCCTAGAGTACCTTCCAAATTATATACATCCGAAGCCTTCGTTGTTGTTGCAACAAAAAGCACGACAAGAAGAATAAACGTGTATTTCAACATACGCTAAAAATAAAAAAACCGTCTCACATTTGCGGGACGGTTTCTATTAATTTTATAACTGTTCAACGGTTAAGTCATCACCAATCTTCGTGACTTTCAGTAAGCCTTGTTTGGTTAAACTTTTGATGCTCACATCCCATTGTTTTCCACTCAATCCGGCTTTCGCTTTCAAGGTGTTCAAATCCATGGTTCCAGTGCTTTCAACAATGTCGAAAATCGCTTGTTCGTTGTCTGTTAATTCAACTTTCACAGCATGAACCTCCGGACGCATTTGCGGGAAGAACAATACTTCTTGAATGGATGGATTATTCGTTAAGTACATAATCAAACGATCCATTCCAATTCCTAAACCTGATGTTGGTGGCATACCGTATTCCAATGAACGCAAGAAATCATAATCAATGAATTGTCCAGCTTCATCATCGCCTTTTTCAGATAAACGAACTTGCTCTTCAAAACGTTCACGTTGATCAATTGGGTCGTTCAACTCAGAATAAGCGTTAGCTACTTCTTTTCCACATACCATTAATTCAAAACGCTCCGTCAATTCAGGATTATCGCGGTGTTCTTTACACAAGGGAGACATTTCTTTCGGATAATCAGTAATGAACGTTGGCTGAATGTAATTTCCTTCACATTTTTCACCAAAAATCTCATCGATTAATTTTCCTTTCCCCATTGTTTCATCAACAGCGATTCCCATTCCTTTTGCAGCAGCACGCAATTCATCTTCTGATTTTCCAGCGATATCAAATCCTGTGAAATCAATAATCGATTGACGCATTGTTACACGTTTGTATGGCGCTTTGAAATTAATTTTATGCTCACCAAATGTCGTTTCGGAAGAACCATTCACGGCCATTGCACAATGCTCCAAAAGACGCTCAGTAAATTCCATCATCCAGTTGTAATCTTTGTAAGAAACATAGATTTCCATTGCTGTAAACTCAGGATTGTGTGTGCGATCCATTCCTTCGTTGCGGAAGTTTTTAGAGAATTCGTAAACACCATCAAATCCACCAACTATCAAACGTTTCAAATACAACTCATTCGCGATACGCATGTACAATGGAATATCCAATGCATTGTGGTGCGTAACAAACGGACGTGCAGCAGCTCCACCAGGAATTGATTGCAAAACAGGCGTTTCAACTTCCATGTAACCAGCATCGTTGAAGAACTGGCGCATCGCTGAAAACAACTTCGTGCGTTTGATGAAAATATCTTTTACATGTGGATTTACCACTAAATCTGCATAACGTTGGCGGTAACGCATTTCAGGATCGGTGAATGCATCGTGCACTTTTCCTTCTGAATCCGTTTTTGGCAATGGAAGCGGTTTCAACGATTTACTCAATAAGGTAAATTCGCTAACATGAATCGATGTTTCACCAACTTTCGTTTTAAAAACATAACCTTTCACTCCAATAAAATCGCCTAAATCCAATAATTTCTTGAATACTTGATTGTAAAGCGTTTTGTCTTCACCCGGACAAATTTCATCACGGTTGATATACAATTGGATACGTCCAGTTGAATCTTGCAATTCAGCAAACGACGCTTTCCCCATGTCGCGCTGACTCATCATACGACCAGCCAAACACACCTGCTTACCATCTTCGAACTTATCCTTTATTACTGTAGCATAATCAGTTACAGGATACAAATCTGCAGGATAAGGATTGATTCCCATCTCGCGCAGCTTATTCAGCGATTCTCTGCGCTGAATTTCTTGTTCAGAAAGTTCAAAAACACTCATTTCGTTAATTTTAGGGCACAAAGATACTGAAGAATTCGGAAAAATGGACTGTTTTAACAGTATTTAGTCCATGATCTATGTTCTATGCTCCATGTTCTTTTTCTATCTTTGTCAAATGGAATTCGAAACGTATCAAACAATCAAATCCTTACACATCATTTTTGTGGTAAGTTGGTTTGCAGGACTTTTCTATATCGTTCGTTTGTTTATTTATCACACAGAAGCACAGGCAAAAACAGAGGTAGAAAAACAAATTCTTTCGACGCAATTTATTGAAATGGAAAAGAAGTTGTGGTGGATAATCACAACACCTGCAATGGTTTTAACTATTCTTTTTGGTACGTGGATGATTGTCTTGAATCCAACTTTATTGGAACAACCATGGATGCATTTTAAATTAGCTTTTGTCGGATTGTTACTGGTGTATCATTTTGTGTGTCAAAAAATTATGTTCGACCTTAAGCGTGAATTGTTTAAATGGAAATCGAATGGTTTACGCATGTGGAATGAGGTTGCAACCTTGGCACTTGTAGCAATCGTTTTCTTAGTCGAAATGCAAGGAACCATGAATTGGATCAAAGGAACGGTTGGATTTTTCGCTGTTGCTATTGGTTTGATGATTGGGATTAAAATTTATAAGAAATTACGAAAGAAATAATTGAGAAAATGACTCACGTAAGGACAAGTCGCGACTTGTCCCTACTTTCATGACATTTTTCTATATTTACGAATCAAAACGAATTGAATATGTACAACAATATCATCTCTGAACAAAACGGACAAGTTTTAAAAATTACGATTAATCGTCCGGCACAATTGAATGCATTGAACAAAGAAACAATCGATGAGTTACACCGCGCTTTGGCTGCAGGTGATGAAGATTCTTCAATTGGTGTAATTATCTTGACAGGTTCAGGTGAAAAATCATTTGTTGCAGGTGCTGATATTAAAGAATTTGCAGATTTCAATATCGCTCAAGGTGGTGAATTGGCTTTGCAAGGACAAAAAACATTGTTCACATTCCTAGAAAATCTTTCAACTCCAGTAATTGCTGCCGTTAACGGTTTTGCCTTGGGTGGTGGATTGGAATTGGCAATGGCTTCACATATTCGCTTGGCTTCTTCAAACGCACGAATGGGTTTACCTGAAGTTTCATTGGGAGTAATTCCAGGTTACGGTGGAACACAACGTTTGGCGCAATTGGTTGGCAAAGGAAAAGCAAATGAAATGGTGTTTACAGCAGGAATGATCAAAGCGGACGAGGCATTGTCTTGGGGCTTGGTAAATTATGTTGTTGAACCAAAAGAATTAATGGCAAAAGCAGAAGAAATTGCTGCTAAAATATTGAACAATTCTGCTACGGCAATCGCATCTGCTATTCGTGCAATTAATGCAAATTTCGAAGATGGTGTGAACGGTTACGATGTGGAAATTGAAGAATTTGGAAAATGTTTCGGAACGGAAGATTTCAAAGAAGGAACAACTGCATTCTTAGAAAAACGTAAACCTAATTTCAGAGCTTAATGTCGAACCCAATAAAAAAATTATTGGGTCAAACTGCTGTTTACGGACTTTCGAGCATCGTAGGCAGGACATTGAATTATCTATTAGTTCCACTTTACACGCACGTATTTGCAGAACCGTCTGATTACGGTGTCGTTTCGGAATTGTATGCGTGGGTTGCATTTTTGGTTGTTTTCTTGACCTTTGGAATGGAAACAGCCTTCTTTCGTTTTCTGCAAGACAAAGACGATAAAGACAAAGTATTCCTAAATGGTTTCTTAACCGTAATCGGAATTAATCTCTTGTTTTTTATTGTTCTGCTGTTTTTCAATCAGAGCATTGCCGATTTACTCCTTTTCTCGGATCACCCAGAGTACATTATTTTGTTAGGAGCAATTGTGTGTATTGACGCTATAACGGCACTTCCGCTGGCAAAATTGCGCGCCGAAAACAAGGCAAAACAGTTTGCTTCGATTCAGTTTGCGTCGATAGCCATGAACATTGGTTTGAACTTGTTTTTGATGTTGGTGGTGTTTAATCCGGTGCCAAAAGATCCTATTTTAATTGATCCAACTGTAATTTATTCACCACCAGAAGACGGTGTTTTATTTATCCTTTTCGCGAATTTATTTGCTTCCTTGGTGAAGCCAATTTTGCTGTACAAGCATTTCTTGAACCTGCGACTCAATTTCGATATGCAATTGGCTAAAGAAATGGGAATTTATGCGATTCCGCTTGTTATTGCTGGTTTTGCGGGGATTATCAACGAAACAATTGACCGAATTTTACTCAAGCATATTTTGTATGACGGAACTTCTGTCGCCTCGCTTAAATACGCAGAAGCACAAGTAGGAATCTACAGTGCCTGTTACAAATTGGCCATGCTCGTCACGATTTTGTTGCAAGCTTATCGCTACGCAGCAGAGCCGTTTTTCTTTGCACAAATGAAAAGCGATGAGAAGAATAAAGTCTATGCGAAAGTCATGAATTTCTTTGTGGCAA
>JBDKHH010000156.1:0-6584 GCA_039797785.1 Bacteroidota bacterium
TTCCGTTTAGGATGGAGATTCTAATCTGATTAAAATCTTATAAGAGGGAGCTTCGGCTCCCTTTTTTTTTGCAAAAAATTAGTACTTTAGTTCACTATGTCAGATTTTAAGAAAATAACAATTGCCATTGACGGATATTCATCTTGTGGAAAAAGCACAATGGCAAAAGCGTTGGCAAAAGAATTAGGATACATTTTTATTGACAGTGGAGCGATGTATCGAGGAGTCACCCTTTATTGCATGCGCCACAATCTTTTTGATTCCCAAGGAAATCCTATTCAAGAACAGGTAATTAAAGCTCTGCCTTTCATTTCAATTAATTTCGAATTCAATGCTTCAAAAGGAACATCTGATTTAATTTTGAACGCTGAAAATGTTGAAAATCAAATTCGAATGCCTGATGTTGCTGCAAAAGTTTCAGCAATTGCTTCTATCAAAGAAGTGAGAGAAAAATTAGTGGAAGAGCAACGTAAATTGGGAGCCAATGGTGGAATTGTCATGGACGGTAGAGATATTGGTTCTGTTGTTTTCCCCAATGCCGAATTAAAATTGTTTGTTACCGCTAAACCCGAAATTCGTGCCCAACGAAGATATGCTGAACTTGTTTCCAAAAATATTGAAACAAGTTATGAGGAAGTACTGAAAAACTTAATCGAAAGAGATCATCTTGATTCAACAAGAAGCGAAAGTCCCCTAGTAAAAACAAGTGATGCAATCGAAATAGACACCTCTGATTTAACACCTCAAACACAATTAGCAATCGCAGCGCAATTTGCTTATAACAATCTGTTATGTTAAAAATTTACTCACTTGTTAAAAAATAAATTTATTTCATCTTTTTGTCACGTAATTGTTAATTTTGCAAAGAAATTAAACACTACGTAATGAATTCAATTGGTAAAGTAACCGAAGATTTAATAAACAGAAGTCCGTTTTTGAGAGAAGCGATGACTGATGATTTAATAAACATTTCTGCACTTGCACGAAAATTAAAACCGGAAATTGAAGATATTATCGGTAAAGAAGTAAAAGAAGGTGCAATCGTCATGGCAATTAAACGCATGACACCGGGACTTTACCATCGCTTAAACGTGAAAATCACGAATGTTATGGGCGATTTAGGTGATTTTCTTGTAAGAAGTAATTTAACAGACTTCACATTTGAAAACTCTGAATCTCTTAAAGCAAAGCAGACAGAATTGGTTCAAGAAATCAACAAAGAGAATGACAGCTTTTTTACATTGTGTAAAGGGGTAACAGAAACAACATTTATTGTCAGCTCAGCAAAAACTGAATTAATTGAACGATTGTTCAAAACTGAACGTCTGAAATCACATACAAAGGATTTAGCTTCTGTAACTGTAAAATTACCTTCTGTAAATACTGAAATTTATGGTATTTACTATTACATCTTGAAGCATTTAGCTTGGGAAGGTATTAATATTGTTGAAATCGTTTCGACTTCAAATGAGTTTACAGTCGTTGTGAAGCAAGATGATGTAGATAAAGCATTTAAAATTCTAATGCAATTGAAGAGAGGACATTAATTAGCATCAATTAACTCTCCATTTCCATATTGATTAAAACTTGTTGAAAGCGGGTTTCCTTTGAAATAAATGTTTCCATCGGCATCGGTTTCTGCCCTAAAAATTGTGTTATCGGCATTTACTTTCACAGAACCTTGGGTGTTCGAAATTACTGTTAAAGAATCAATTACTTTCAAGCCATACGTATCACAAAAGCCATTGCTTCGTACGTTTAAATTCGCATGATTAACAACACCATTGAATGTGAAATCACCCCATCCATGACTAATAGTTGCAAAAACCGCCTCTGCATTCATATTTAGTTTTAGGGGTCCTGCGCCATCTCGAATCAATAAAGTGAACCATCCCAATTCCAATGTTCCTTTATTCGTGAGTTCTTCAGTTCCAATAAACTCCATATTAATCAACGATTTGAAGTGAATCTCAGCAGTAACTTTCTTTTTATACGAACGCAAAAAATTACATCTATTTGAATTGCTCATTGTCAATACTCCATCAACAACATCCACCTCTATAAAATTCAAGAGATTTTCGCCACCTGTTAAAACAACCTTTTCAACTGTATCCTGCACTAAAACATACTTCAAATGTTCTTTTAATACCATTTTATCGAACGAAGGCACAGTAATTTCAATTGTTTTCTCGGACCCAGCACCTTTCCAGCACTCCCGATCCTCTGCTTTCTTGCAAGAGAACAGAACAATCAAAAGGAGTTGAATTAGAATGAAACCTCTCATTTCTTTTTGTAATTAAACGTATAACCTAATCCCCACTCAACATAATCAGCTCTAGCCCAATGAGACTTCAATACTACTTGTGCGTTGATTCCATTGTCAAAGTAATACCTAAAACCAACTCGATGATACAGAAAATCTTCTGGCTGATATTTATCCTTTAAATAAACGCCCATTCCTAAAACAAAATGAAAACGATCTAACGGAACCAAATACCCAGTATAAAGACCAATCTGAAGGATGTCCCATTGTGTTTTTGAAATTTCTGGACGATAACCGAGAATTGCTTGTTTCGAAATAATATCCAATGCTACTTCTAGTCCAACCTTTGGTTTCGTGAAATAGCGCGCCGAAGCACTTAATGCAAATACTCCATACTTTTTACCTCCCGTTGGAAAAACCTCCTTAACAGAAGTAATTAAGGTTGTCCCAAATAACCATTTACGAAAAGGAACATGATCACGAAGTATCAACGAATCTTTTTGGGTTCCTCGAATAATTCTACTATAGCCTAGTGACAAATAGGGTAAATTGACTCCTAAGTTTGGAACTTTATAAGCACCATTACTAAAATGCGTCATATCTAATCCAAGCGTCAATTTATTTCTTCCAAATTTATAATGCGTTTGAACTCCCATACAAATCAAGGCATTGAAATGCGTGCTCATTGCAACATTTTTAGGATTGGTTTCTTGATCAAACACCTTAGAGGTATGCCCAAGTCCTGCACTCACTTTACTGGAAAACTCAAAATGTTTTGTGTTTACAAAGGGAAACTCAATAAAACCGTAAGCTCCCGTGAACCGACCTAAAATTTCGTTATTCCCAACACTTCCAACGAATATCGT
Source organism: Bacteroidota bacterium (assembly GCA_039797785.1). Classification (GTDB taxonomy): domain Bacteria; phylum Bacteroidota; class Bacteroidia; order Flavobacteriales_D; family Crocinitomicaceae; genus M0103. The sequence continues at coordinate 3,130 of JBDKHH010000156.1, forward strand.
TCCTCCAATAGTTGGGTAATTACAGACACTGTGCCAGCGCTTTTTTCCTTTTGTATGAATAAAATAACTTAGCTCACCAGCGTACGCTTGATTTTGTGGTAAATGCCCCATTACGCCTCGGTGCGCAGCTAAAAAACCAATCTTTTGACGGTACGAAATCCCCCATTCACGCTTGCTTTGCGCAAAAGTTGCAGACGATAGGATCGCAAAAACTATAATCAGAATAAATTTCATACGTGAACAAAAATAGTGATTTGACTCTGACTTCTAAAAAAATTCTAATTTTGATTAAAAAAAAGAATGGATCAAAGGTTAGCAGCATTCCAGCGATTATTGGATATCATGGACGATTTAAGAGAAAAATGTCCATGGGACAAAAAGCAAACGTTGGAGACCTTGAGACCACTGACCATTGAAGAAACCTACGAACTTGCTGATGCGATAATTGACAATGACCTAAATTCATTAAAAGGAGAAATTGGTGATTTGTTTTTACACATGGTATTTTATTGCAAAATTGGAGAAGAACAAAATGCATTTGATGTTACATCCGTTTTGAATGCCATTTGTGATAAATTAGTGCATCGTCATCCACATATTTACGGAGATACCATTGCTACAACCGAAGATGAGGTGAAAGCAAATTGGGAAAAAATCAAATTGAAAGAAGGGAAAACATCTGTTTTAGAAGGCGTACCTTCTTCTCTTCCAGCCATGGTAAAGGCATCACGCATCCAAGAAAAAGTGAAAGGAATCGGCTTTGAGTGGGACAACAAAGAAGACGTTTGGGAGAAAGTGAAGGAAGAATTAGAAGAATTTCACGTTGAGCACATGAAGAATTCGGATGCCATGGAAGAAGAATTTGGTGATATTCTTTTTTCACTTGTCAATTATGCCCGTTTTGTCGATATCAACCCTGAAAATGCTTTAGCTCGAACGAATCAAAAGTTTATCAATCGCTTTAAACTAATGGAAACGATGATTCGTGAAAACGGGGACGACATCAATGAAATGAATCTTCAGGAGATGGATGTTTATTGGGACAAAGCAAAAAAGCAGCTGAAATCATCCAACATTTAACTCAATAATTCATACCATTCAAATTGTTTTGCCTTCTGAAAGGCACTAATTCACTAGAAAGTTTTATCTTCGGACTCCAAATGAACTGTTAATAATTATGAAACTATTTCTCATTACTTTAATTACCTTCCTTTTTGTTGGAACTTCTCTTGCTCAAGATGTAACTATCCGCGGTCAAGTGCATGACAAGGCAAATGGAGAACCAATGGCTTTTGAAAAAGTAAAATTATTAAATAAAGACAGTGTTATTGTTACAGGAGCAGTGACAGACGTAAACGGAATCTTCTCTATTCCAAAAGTGAACAAAGGAAATTATATTTTACAAGTTGAAAATATGACCTACTATACGTTCACTGTAAATGTTGAGGTTAAGGTCGAGAAAGACATTTTGGATTACAACATTTTATTAGAAAAATTGCCAAAAATAAAATCGTTTAATCAAGTAAATGTAACTGCAACAGCCAAAGAGAAAAAAAATCAAACACAAGTTTCAACGCTTAAAATGTCTAAAAAAGACTTAGAGCGCATCCCAAGTATGGGAGCTGAAAACGATATTGTTGGTGGATTATCCGTAACACCAGGTGTTGTAACGACAGGAGATCAAGGTGGACAATTATATGTTCGTGGTGGTACTCCTATTCAAAATAAAATTTTGTTGGATGGGATGACAATCTATAACCCCTTCCACTCTATCGGTTTCTTTTCGATTTTCGAAACTGAATTGGTGAAAAATGCCGATATCTATACAGGTGGGTTTGATGCGAAATATGGTGGACGAATTTCATCCGTAATGGACATCACTTATCGCGATGGAAACCGCAAACAATTTGGAGGTAAAGTATCTGTTTCTCCCTTTTTAGCGAAAGCTGTTCTCGAAGGACCTTTGTCGCGTGCAAAAGGTGAAGGAAATTTGAGCGCTGGTTCTTATGTTCTTTCTGCAAAACACAGTTTATTAGATTACACTTCTAAATCACTTTATCCTTCTGTGAATGATGGAAATGGATTACCATTCAACTTTACAGACTTATATGGTAAGGTTACTTTCAATAGTAAAGGTGGTTCTAAATTCAGTGCTTTTGGATTTCATAACAGAGATTCTGTTAATTACTCAATTGCCGATTTAGATTGGAAAGCTTCAGGTGGTGGTTTGAACTTCGTTTTGTTGCCAACAAGCTCATCGATGATGATTAAAGGGCACGTGAACGGAAGTAAATATGAAACATCATTTACTGAAGAAATTTCAGAACCACGAACAAGTAAAATTGGAGGTTTTGATTTAGGATTTGATTTCACGTATTTCTTGAAAAATGAAAGTGAAATGAATTACGGTTTAAGCTTCAATGGTTTCAATACATCTTTCGTGACATACAACGAAGCAAAGCGTAAAATTGAAGCAACTAATTTCACTACAGAAATTGGCGTTTACTACAATATTCGTATCGTTCGTAATCGTTGGGTAATTCAACCAAGTATGCGTGTTCAAATATACGCTTCATTGGGTACTCCATCATTTGAACCGCGTTTTGCTGCTAAATTCAATGCGACTGAGAAATTTCGTTTGAAAGCTTCTGGTGGGCGCTTCTCACAAAACTTTACATCAGCATCTTCAGACAAAGATGTCGTGAACCTTTTCAACGGTTTATTATCTGCACCAACAAACGTTCAAACCTCTTTTGTCAATCAATTCCAACAAGTGAAAGACATCAATAATGGTATTCAATATGCATGGCATGCAATTGCCGGTTTTGAATATGATTTAGGCAAAAACTTAATGTTGAATGTTGAAGGATACTACAAATACTTCTCTCAATTGAGTAACATCAACCAAAATAAAATTTACGAAGACATTGCTCAATTCAACAACGTTGATGACGTTTATAAAAAAGACTTTATCATTGAAGATGGTGTTTCTTATGGTTTAGATTTCTTATTGAAGTATTCGAAAGATCGTTTATTCTTATGGGGTGTTTATTCATATGGTTATTCTACACGTTGGGATGGATTTGCTGAATATTTCCCAGTGTTTGATAGAAGACACAATATCAATTTAGTTGGAACGTACCTGTTTGGTAAAAACAAAGACATCGAATTAAGTATTCGTTGGAATTTAGGTTCAGGATTGCCATTTACACCAACTGCAGGTTATTATCAAGGAGAAAACTTCCAAGGTGGTGTAACAACAGATCCAACAACTTCAAATACAGAGGAAGTTTCTACATTATTGGGTGCATTCAATAGTAAACGTTTACCAACATATCATCGTTTAGATATCACAGTTAAAAAACAATTCAACTTCAAAAACAACGACATTCTTGAGTTAATTGGAAGTGTTACAAACGTTTATGACAGAAGAAACATTTTCTACGTGAGTCGTG
>JBDKHH010000157.1:0-2544 GCA_039797785.1 Bacteroidota bacterium
AAGAATGTACTTATAAAAACAACAGTAATTGAGCTAATTGGCATTAAAATCGCGGCAATCAAAGGTGTTAAATTACCTGAAATCGCGAAACTTAAACCGACAATATTGTACGAAACGGAAAATGCTAAGCACACTTTTAAAATCGTTTTCGAGAAGTTTGAAACGCGTAATAATCGATCTAATTGAGCCAATTTTGAAGCCTCAATAATTGCATCTGAAGAAGGTGTAAATCGAAATACATCTTCAGAAACAGCAATTCCAACATCCGCCTTACCTAATGCCCCAGAATCATTCAATCCATCGCCAATCATCATAACACTTCTATTCGCATTATTCAATGATTCGATGTAATCCAATTTATCTTTCGGTGTTTGCTGAAACAACAACACGCTATCCGCAGGAAACAACTGCTGCATCAATGCTTTGTCTTTGTCCTTGTCACCTGACAATACATGTAAACGATACGCTTTTAATGAATGAAGCAACTCCTCAATCCCAACTCTTAATTCAGAACTGAAAATAAAACGACCCGTTTTTCCATTGCTCAAACGCACAAATGAAGAGGTTTCATTTTCGTCAATCAAAGATAAATCAGTGAAGGTAGGACTTCCTATTTTCACTTCTATTCCATTTATTTTACCTGAAATTCCTTTACCAGAAAGTTCATCGAATTCGTTAATTTCATCGGTACTTCCTATGTTTTGAGACTTCAGGCAACTAACAATTGCACGTGAAAGGGGATGCGTTGAAGAATTTGCAAGACAATAAATTGCTTCTTTTTCTTCTTTCGTCAATTCATCGCCTATGAATTCAACTTTGTGGGTTGTTCCTGTTGTTAATGTTCCTGTTTTATCAAAAACAATATCTGTAATTGAATTCATTCGTTCAATAACTCCAGTGTTTTTCAAATACAATCCTTTTCTTCCCAACAAACGCATGACATTTCCAAACGTAAATGGAGCAGATAAAGCCAATGCACATGGACAAGCAACAATCAGAATTGAAACAACAATTTGCGTAATTTTTGTCACATCAATGAATGCCCAAGCAATCGATGAAACTCCAGCGATTATCAATATTATGATTAAGAAATAGAAAGACAAACGATCTTGATACAAGAAACTTGATCGCGTTTTTTTATCCGTCTGTACATCGTTCCACAATTGTGTTAAATGACTTCGGTTACTTTCTTTTTCAACTTGAAGTGTGATTCTTTGCCCGATTAATTTACCTCCAGCATATATAAAATCTCCTTTTTTCTTGTTGATTGGCACTGCTTCACCTGTAACGAAGCTGTAATCGATTTTTGCCGAATCTGAAAGTAAAATACTATCACATGGAATTACTTCTTCGTTTCGAATCAATACATGATCTTGCACGTTCAGCTGTTCAATTTCAACAATTTCCTCTTTCCCATCCATTAGTCGTGTAACCGCAACTGGAAAATAAGAAGTGTAATCGCGTTCGAAGGAAAGTGTTTTATACGTTTTGTTTTGAAACCATTTCCCAATTAATAAGAAGAAAATGAAACCGGCAAATGAATCCATGTAACCAGGACCGAAACCAGCAATAATACTGTACGCACTTTGCGCATATAGCGCAATAATTCCAATCGTAATTGGAACATCTAAGTTCAAACTTTTGTAACGCAAAGCTTTGTAGGCTGAAACAAAATATTCTGATGCAGAAAAAAACAAAACAGGTAGTGAAACCGCAAAAGACAAATAGGCTGTAAAATTTCTAAATTCTGGGTTATCACCTTCAACACCTAAATATTCTGGAAAACTCCACAACATAATGCTTCCAAACGCAAATCCTGCTATACCGAGTTTGTAAAGGAATTTTTTATCAAGTTTTTTCTCCGTTTGATTTCGATTTCCAAAGTTTGGAGCATAGCCAATGCGATCAAGCAACAATGCCAATTCAGCTAAACTAATTTTCGATTGATCAAACACGAGAGCTGCCTCACGTTTGGCAAAATTAACTTGACAATTTAATACGGCAGGTTCAATCTTCGCAATATTCTCTAGTAAATAAATACAAGAAGAACAGTGAATTTGTGGTAAAAACAAGGTTACACGAGCGGTTGAATCATCCTCAAAATCAATAAATTTCGATTTGATGGATTCTACCTCTAAAAATGCATATTTATGTTGATTGCTTTCGGATGGTTTTGCACCTGCATTTGCCTCAAGCGTATAAAAACTCCCAAGATTATTGTCTTTCAATAATTGATATACAGTTTTACACCCATTGCAACAAAACGGCTTTTCATCGAAAAAATATCCTTTTCCGATAACGTCGTCTCCACAGTGATAACAAATTTTATCCGTCATATTGTTTGCGAGAACATGCGTTCCAATTTAGTATTTGGCTCTAGATCCTGATCGAAAATCATACAGCAATTGCGCACAAATGGAATTCCTTCTGAAGTAACCGTAACTTTTTCTCCCTCCAGCGTAACCAAACCATCCGAAATCATTCCTTCCAAACGCTTCTTAATCAAGGCATGAACTTCCTTGAATGTTGAATCTGATTGGAATT
>JBDKHH010000158.1:0-4255 GCA_039797785.1 Bacteroidota bacterium
AAAACGCCGAGTTTTTCGAATTCTGTTTTCAGTGCAATTCCACGATCACTTTCTTTGTTTTTCAAACGCTTTACACCTGAAATCACTGAAATACCTGGACAAAATGTGGCGAATGAAACCAATGCTGGAAACAAATCTGGACAATGAGTTGCGTCAAACTGAAATGCCTTTTTTTCATTTCCTTTTACGGAAATTCCATCCGTTGAAAATCGAAGATTACAACCTGCCACAATAAGCGCATCCAACATTTTTTTATCCGCTTGTAAACTTGCCATTGAAAGTCCAGAGATAGTAATCTCCGCTCCCAAAGCAGCTGCGACTAGCCAATAACTTGCTGCGCTCCAATCACCTTCCACTTGATAGTCGCACGGAATATACTGTTGCTTTCCAGCAATTAAAAATCGGTTGAAATTGTCATTTTCAATTCGAATTCCAAATTTCTCCAAGGTATTCAAGGTCATTTGCACATACGGTTTGCTCGCCAATTCTTCTACCGACAAATCAGAAGCATCATCTACTAAAGGCAAGGCCATCAATAAACCTGAAACATATTGTGAACTTTGCGAACCATCAACTGTATAGGTTCCACCTTTTAACGGTCCTTGAACTTCAATAGGTAAAAAGCCATTTGTTGATTTGACTTCAACATTCATTTTTGGCAAATTCTCGTCAAAATAAAGTAACGGACGTTTCAATAAAGAACCTTTTCCATTCAATAAAGTCTTATGGTTTTGAGTTGCGACAATTGGTGTTAGCAAGCGAATTGCCAATCCACTTTCTCCAACATTTAGTTCAGTAACATTTACATGTTTTCCTCCAGAAATAATGTAGGAGTCGGAACCAATCGATTCCACTTTAGCGCCTAAAAGTTCGCACGCTTTTAACACATGGAAAACATCCTCGCTCGTTCCACAATTCAATATTTTAGATTTTCCATTCGCTAAAGAGGCCGCGATAATTGCGCGTTGCGCGTCACTTTTTGAAGCTGGAACAACAATTTTTCCTTTTACGATTTTTGGAAGAACTTGAAACTGCATTAGTCTTCTTTTTTCGTCAAGTTTGGATTCATCACTTTTGTTTGATGACGAATGGATTCTTGGTGCATTGCATCCATGAATTTGCGTACAAAGATTTCTGATAAATTCATTTCTTGACTCATTTCCAAACGATTCGCAATCATTTTTGCCCAAAGTTCCTGTTGAAGAATCGTCATATTGTGTTCGCGTTTGTAATTCCCAACTTGCTCACTAATGCGCATTCGTTCTGACAACAAATCGAACAAACGGTCATCCAAAATTCCAATTTTAGATCGTAAATCTTTCAATAAATCATCTTCTATTGGTAATTCACTTGAACGAAGAACTAATTGATTCATCAGTTCTACCAATCCTTGCGCTGTAATTTGCTGTTTAGCATCTGACCATGCTTCATCCGGATTTGGATGCGTTTCAATCATCAATCCATCGAAATTTAAATCCATTGCCTTTTGCGAAACTTCCAGCAGTAAATCTCTTCTACCTGAAATATGACTTGGATCGCAAATCAATGGAATTTCTGGCATTCGTTCACGCAATGCGATTGGTATTTCCCAACTTGGAATATTTCTATATTTTGGATGCTTGTAAAATGAAAAACCTCTGTGAACTGCTGTTAAATCAGTAATTCCAGCTTGAGCCAATCGTTCAAAAGCGCCAAGCCACAATTCCAAATCTGGATTGACAGGATTTTTAATCATTACAGGAATCGAAACGCCTTGAAGACAATCCGCAATTTCTTGAACAGCAAATGGATTAACAGTCGTTCTAGCACCAATCCACAAAACATCAACTCCAGCTTTTAACGCAGCTTCAACGTGTTGCTTGTTAGCGATTTCTACTGCAGTAGGTAAATTAAATGCTTTCGCAGCATCTATCAACCAAGGCAAAGCCACTTCACCCATTCCTTCGAATGAATTTGGTCGTGTGCGCGGCTTCCAAATACCAGCACGAATTAATTCGGTCGAAGTATTATTCTTTAAGCCTTCAACAATGGTAAACATTTGCTCTTCAGACTCAGCGCTGCATGGACCAGAAATTAAAAATGGTCGCTTCCCTTCACGTATTTTGCTTCTTAAATTCAATTAATTGCTGTTTTACAGAATTTCTAAAGGTTAAAAGTACAATGTTCTAAGTTCTTTCGCTATTTTAGGGCAAGTTAATTTTCAATTTTCCAAAAGGATATTCGAATGAAAAAATTTATAAAACGTTTACTACTTCTTCTTGTCATTCTATATGTTGGCGCTTGCGGTTACATGTATTTTCAACAAGAATCATTTATTTTTCACCCTGAAAAGTTAAACGCTTCGACTGTTCTTAAATTCGATCAAGCATTTGAAGAAGTGAACATTACTTCGAATGGAGAAACGTTGAACGGAGCCTTATTCAAAGTGAAGGATTCGAAAGGACTCGTATTCTTTTGCCATGGAAATTCTGGGAACATTCTGAAACAAGCTGAAGCAGCAAAATTTTATACCGATTTAGGATTCGATTTCTTTTCGTTTGACTATCGTGGTTACGGGAAAAGTACTGGTTCAGTTGAGAGCGAAGAGCAATTTTTCTCAGATGTTCAGGCGTTTTATGATGAACTAAACAAGACCTATAAAGAAAAAGACATAAATGTGATTGGATATTCACTTGGAACCTGTTCCGCAGCTATGTTAGCAGCAAAAAACAATCCTAAAAAACTCATTCTAATTGCACCATATTATTCACTTTCGGACATGACGATTCGTCGCTATAAAGTGATCCCTCCATTTTTGTTGAAGTATAAATTTGACACCTATAAATACGTTCAAGAGGTGAAAATGCCTATTCTACTTGTTCATGGAGACAATGACCCTGTGATTCCTTTCGATTGTTCATTGCAACTTAAAGAAGACTTAAAGAAAACGGACATTTTTGTTCCGATTAAAGGTCAAGATCACAATAATTTTGAAGAGAACTCAACTTATTCTGAAGCCGCAAGGTCTTTTTTAAACTCAGATATATAATCTTCTTTGATTTTTCTTGCTTAATTAAAAAGTAAGTTTAATTTCACGTTTTCTTTTGTATAACCTAATTCAATAGGCATGTTAAAAAACATTATACAAAAAACCACTCTTCTTTCTTGTTTATTCAGTGCCGCATTTCAGATACATGCGCAATCTGATCATTGGGAAACTGTTGTTTATGACAATAGTACGTGGAGTTATATTATTCCAACTGCTGCAACGACGTCAAATTGGATTTCTCCAAGTTTCAATGCCGCAGGTTGGAATACCGGAAATGGAGGATTTGGTTTTGGCGACAGTGATGACAATACAGCTCTTCCAAATGGAACAATTTCTGTTTATCAGCGAATTACATTCAATGTCGTAGACGTTTCATTACTTACAAAAGCAATCTTTAATATGGATTACGATGATGGTTTCGTAGCCTATTTAAATGGTGTCGAAATTGCTAGAAATGGTCTTACAGGAACCGGTCAGCCAACTTATAATCAATTGGCATCTATTTCACATGAAGCGGTTTTATATTCGGGAGGTTATCCAGATCAATTTGTATACACACAAGCGCAAGTTCAATCCGCAATTGTCAATGGTCCAAATGTTTTGTGCATTGAAACACACAATCAAACTGCTGGTTCGTCAGATTTTACTTCACGTGCATTTTTGTCATTTGGCATTTCGAATACTTCAACGAATTATGGTCCGACACCTACATGGTTTGTTCCTCCTGTTGAACTCTCAACATCCAACTTACCAATTGTGATCTTAAATACAAACGGAGTTACTATTCCTGACGAACCTAAAATCGATGGTTTTATGGGAATTATCGATAATGGCCCTGGAGTAATTAATCATATAACCGATCCAACGAACGAATTTTATGGTCAAATTGCTATTGAACGAAGAGGATCTTCTTCAAACACATTTCCGATGAAATCATATGGTTTGGAAACGAGAGGTCCGGATACGAACATTAATTACAATGTTTCAGTTTTCGATTGGCCTGCTGATAATGATTGGATTTTATACGCACCCTACACAGATAAAGCACTTATTCGAAATGTTCTTACCTATAAAATTGGGAATGAAATGGGTAGATGGGCTCCGCGAACTCAGTTGTGCGAAGTAGTGTTGAACGGCGAATATATTGGCGTATATGTTTTCATGGAACGAATTAAAGTCAATCCAGGCCGTGTAAATATTGATCCCTTGAATTATTCAGATACCTTG
>JBDKHH010000159.1:0-4290 GCA_039797785.1 Bacteroidota bacterium
GCAACAAACAACAAATCAATGGTTACGTGGTTTTTTACCAAAATTATGTCTACCAGATGTTCTGATATTTTTTGGGTTCCAATTCCAAATAACGACTTGATATTTCCTCCACGCATAATCAAATGGCGCAACAAGAAAGTGCATGAATCGTGTAAAAGGTATGATTGCAATTATTAAAAATGCTGAAATAATATGAATCTGAATCAACCATGGCATCTCAGCCACCGCGTTAATATCAGGTTCAAATGAAAATATTGATCTCAAATAAGGTGTTAAAACACTAGAGAACCATGACGATCCCCATCTAACAAAGAACGCAACTCCAAGACCTGAAACAATTTGCGTAAACAATACTGTATACACAACCATATCCATTTTATTCGTTACAACAAGTAGCATTTTCGCTTCTAATCTTCTTTTAACTAATAGAATAAGCCCTAAAAGTGCTGACAATCCAAATGCAAATGAACTCATTTCTAAAATCAACAATCGAACTGGTTGTCCATTCCAAGCTAAAACGGCTGATGGAAACAAAAATGCGATTAAGTGACCAAAAAATAATATTAGTAACCCCCAGTGAAATGGCAAACTTCCCCAATACAATTTTTTACCTTCTAAAAATTGCGAAGACAAAGAAGAAACTTGATACCCACGATTTTTATAGCGATAAATACTTCCAATTAAGAAAATTCCAAAACTGACATAAGGCAATGCAATAAACATTAATGTATTTATCATTCCAACATTTTGATTTAATAATAAAATCAGTAAGAAAATAATAATCAATGCAATTAAAATAAACAGAGCAAAATACCCTCCGTAACTTGGAATTTTATGCGGCTCTTGATGATAACCTACCTCTTTAACTTTTTTAAATGTTTTTCTTTTGAATCGGTATAATAATAAACCAATAACAAGTAATGATGCTAAAGTCCAGAAAAAGAATTTCCCATTTATTTTGGTATCCAAAATCCCTGGTTCTACTACTGGCTGTTTAGTCGCATCTGCAGATGGATCAGCCGCTGCTGTATTTTCCGATGGTTTAACCTCATTATCCTTAACAAACTGAATAAATCCTATAATTTCTTCATCAGTCAATTGAGAAAAGCTTGGCATTGGCACTTTGTTAAATTTCTCAAACAATGCTACAGCATCTTTATCGCCTGCTTTGACCATTCCCTGAGAATCTTTTACCCAATTCACAATCCACTCCTCTGAGCGACGTTCATGAACCCCAGCTAATCCAGGTCCCATTAATACCTTATCAGACAAACTATGACAAGACATACACATTTTGTCATAAATTTCTTTTCCGGTCGCGGCATGTCCATTATTAGTAATAACAAACAAAAAGATTGCCATCAGAACCATAAGAACCGATGATTTTTTCTTTTCAATTAACCCAACTAATCCAGTTGAATATAATTTTCTATTTTCTTCTAAACGTACCATATTAATTTGTTTTTTCCAGTTTTGGCGCTGTAGAACAACCTGTATTACAGCTTTTAAGGAAATTTCCTCCAATCGTTGGAACAATTTCCGGGTCATTATATTTAATTGATTTAAAATCTTCCTTCACAACCAACCAAAGAGCTTTAATTGCGTATTGAAAAATATTTTTGTTTTGCATGTCTTCTAAAAGAATAACTTTTTGTTTCTTTTTTCTTACCTTATCTTTCAGTTCCATTCTTGCTTGATCAAATTCAGCAAGCATCTTTTCAAGAGAAGGCTCAACAATTCTAACAGCGAATTCTCCTAAAAATTCCTCATCTTTCATAATCGCCATTAAAGTCAGAACATTCGGTAAATTATCAGCAAGCTCGTCTCCACAATCATTGTTTGCACGTCTTTGCTCATCTTTCATTTTTACCAAAAATTCTCCACGCTTGTAATCTTCAGCAAAAAGCACGTAACCTAAATCAAGAAAACAAATTGCTTGAATGTGAAATGTCTTACCAAAAACTTCCTCAATTTCGTAGAGGCCATTTGCCTCTACGAATTGAACAAAAGGAAGTATCTCTGAGTATGCTTCATGATAGTTTTCCTTTAGCATTTTAGCGCACTCTGATACATTTTTCTTGTAATCTTCATCAGGATATCTGAAAAGATTTGCTAATGATATATATTGCTCTCTAGTTTTCATAAAAGCGAAATATTACAAACCTCGTTTAGGTCTAATTTTAAATCCAAAACCTGTTTCACCTTTAGCATCAGCAGTTGCTTCAAGCATCTCAATAGATTCTTCTCTATGCGCTGGTGGAATTACAAAACGCTCTTCAAACGTTGCTAAAGAAGTAAGTCTAAATATGGCATCTGCAGTCTCAGGTCCAATTTTAGATTTTGCCATAAGATTTTTCAGATTTTCTTCGGATGTATCACCAACTGTTGCATTTCTTCTGTGCAATTTAACGCTAAGTAGCTTCTCATACACTCCAGCAATAACAGTCGTATCACCATTTGAAAATAATGATGCTAAATATTTCATTGGCATACGATTCTGGTCTATACCTGGGAACATTTCCGTAGAAGTTGTTTCATATAAACCTTTTTCATCAACCTGAGCCATTGCAGGCAACATTGGCGGAACATAAAACAAATTAGGCAGCGTTCTAAATTCTGGGTGAAGCGGCAAAGCAATCTCCCATTCTTTTACAAATTTATATACCGGTGAATTTTGAGCCGCTTTCAAAGTCGAATCATGGATACCATTTTTACGCGCTTCTTCAATCACATGTGGATCATTTGGATTCAAATAAATCCCCAATTGATTGTGCAATAAATCCTTATCTTCAGATGCTGCTACTTCTTCAATTCGATCTGCATCATACAGCATCACGCCCAAATATCGAATTCTTCCAACACAAGAATGCATACATGCCGGTGCTTGACCTGACTCAAGTCTTGGGTAACACAGAATACATTTTTCTGATTTTCCGGTATGCCAGTTATAATAACTTTTCTTGTAAGGACATGCAGTTACACACATTCTCCATGCTCGACAACGCTCTTGATTAATCAAAACAACACCATCTTCACCTCTTTTGTAAAGAGCCCCTGATGGACAAGAAGCAACACATGCTGGATTCAAACAATGATTACAAATTCTTGGTAAATACATCATTGTCATTTGCTCAAGTTGAAACATTGCTTCCTGATCTTGACCTGACAAATCTTTGAAATTGACATCCTTTCTAGCGTAATCTGGTGAACCACCTAAATCATCATCCCAGTTCGGACCTGATTTAATGTCGATTGGCTCACCCGTCACTAAAGAAACCGCACGTCCAATTGGTTGGTCATTACCTTCCGGTGCAGTAAACAAATCACTGTATTTGTATGCCCAAGGGTGGTAATAATCTTCTAGTGTTGGCATATTTGGATTATGAAAGATATTTTTCAATCCTTTCAATTTACCTGCTCCTTTTAAAGAAACAGATTCACCATTTTTTTCCCAACCGCCTTTATATATTTCTTGGTCTTCCCATTTTGTTGGGTACCCAGTTCCTGGTTTTGTTTCAACATTATTCCACCACATATATTCAGCTCCTCGTCTATCAGTCCAAACATTTTTACATGCGACCGAACAAGTATGGCATCCGATACATTTATCGAGATGAAAAACCATTGAAACTTGTGCTCTAATATTCATATCTATGAATTTTTAATATTCTACAACTAACTATTAATACTCTACAACATGCATTTTTCTAACCAATACATGTGTATCACGGTTTACACCAACAGGTCCCCAATAATTGAAGTGATATGTAAATTGACCATACCCACCACACATTAAATTAGGTTTCAAGTGTACTCTCGTAAAGGAGTTATTCATACCTCCTCTTCTAGGCTCTCCATGTTCACCTCTTCTGATTTGTGATTTTGGAATATTATAGGTTCTTTCAACAGCGTGATAAACGATACAAACACCTTTTGGAATTCTAGCACTCACACACGCTCTAGCTACATAGACACCGTGGTCATTGTATACCTCTACGTGATCATTATCTTTAATTCCAAGTTCTGCAGCATCTTCTTCACTTAACCAACAAGGCTCATTACCTCTTGACAGTGTCAACATTCTCAATGTATCTCCATAAGTTGAGTGAATATGCCATTTACCATGAGGAGTTAAACAGTTTAACATTTTGGCATGACCATCATTTACCGTTTTTCTTAAATCTCCATATGCTTCAGGAGTCGGTGATGGTTTGTATGTTGAAAGGTGCTCACCAAACGCGATATAAGCATCGTGATCTAAGTAGAAGTGTTGACGACCTGTCAAAGTTC
>JBDKHH010000160.1:0-2942 GCA_039797785.1 Bacteroidota bacterium
AAGTTAAATTCTTCGTTTTCGTAAACAATCTTCTTTGTTAAACCATAACAGTTCAAAGGCTTACCACGCAATGAGAAAACGGCTTGAGTGTTCACATCTCTCGATTTCGTGATTGATCCACTCGCAGAATCTCCCTCGGTAATGAACAAGGTTGTTTGCTCGCGACGTTCATCTTTCAAATCAGTCAAATGCAAACGACAATCGCGCAATTTTTTGTTGTGCAAATTCGCTTTTTTAGCACGATCACGCGCAATTTTACGAATTCCAGATAACTCTTTACGCTCACGTTCCGATTGCTTAATTTTTCGTTCGATTAACTCAGCAACATCTGGATTACGGTGTAAGTAGTTATCCAATTTATCTTTCAAGAAATCATTTACGAATGCACGCATTGATTTCCCTCCTGGTTCAATTTCTTGAGATCCTAATTTTGTTTTTGTTTGTGATTCGAATACTGGCTCAATCACTTTTACCGCAATTGCAGCAACGATCGATTGACGAATATCTGATGCTTCGTAGTTCTTGTTGTAGAAATCACGAATTACTTTCGCAACCGACTCACGGAATGCGCTTTGGTGGGTACCACCTTGAGTTGTGTGCTGACCATTGACAAACGAATAGTAATCTTCACCATACGTTTTTCCGTGTGTGAATGCTACTTCGATGTCTTCGTCTTCAATATGAATAATTGGGTACAACGGATCGCCATCCATGTTGTTTTCCAATAAATCTTTCAAACCATCTTTTGATTGGAATTTCTCACCGTTGTAATACATGGCTAAACCACGATTCAGGTAACAATAGTTCCACATCATTTTATCTAAATACGCCGTTTTAAATGCATATTTTTTGAAAATTGTATCATCTGGAATAAACTCAACATACGTTCCGTTTTGTTCATCCGTTTTTACAACTTTTGCATCTTCAACCAATTCACCACGAACAAAAGACGCTTGTTTCTTTTCGCCATCGCGCACAGAATACACCATGAAATGTGAAGAAAGGGCATTCACAGCTTTTGTTCCGACACCGTTCAAACCTACAGATTTCTTAAAGGCTTTCGAGTCGTATTTTCCACCTGTATTAATCTGAGAAACACAGTCGATTACTTTTCCCAATGGAATTCCACGTCCGTAATCACGAACCGTTACTTTCCCATCTTTCACTTTGATATCGACACGTTTACCATTTCCCATGACAAACTCATCAATACAATTATCCACCACCTCTTTTACAAGAATGTAGATTCCATCATCTGCTGCGGCGCCATCGCCGAGTTTCCCGATGTACATCCCCGGACGTAAGCGAATATGCTCTTTCCAGTCGAGGGAACGTATATTATCTTCCGTATATTGATTTTCAGCCATTTAATAGACATTATTGCGTAACTAACAAAGTTAAGCAGAGAAAGCCCATGTTTCACAGTAAGTTATCATGACTTTTGAACGTTTTAGTGTTAACTTCGCTATCAATTTTGGCAAATTTTGAAAGCTATTCTCAAAAGCGTATTTTCGCTTTAAAAATCAACCCGATGAAAGGATTCAACTTCTTTATTTTCACGTTTATATTTTGCACATTCATACCTGTTTATTCATTCACACAAGAGGATGAAGAAACTGAGCAACGGGATACTTTACACTTATTTCAAAAAGATGAAATAAGTTACATTTTATTTGATAGCATTAACATCCGTGAAACACCAAGCTTACAAGGTAAAATTGTTACAAAACTTCCGATTGGGACACAGGTTAGAATTACGGGAAAAAGTACGAATTGCTTGTATTTAAATGGTGTTAAGATTCCTTGGTATAAAATTGAATTTGGAAAAAATCAAGAAGGATACATTTGGGGAGGAAAATTATCATTGGCTGCTGAAAAATCCGCAAAAAACACCAAAACATTATTTTTGTTTGGTATTGAGAAAGCCGGAAGCAATCATCTTTTCTACACAGTTAAAGCCATTCAAAACAACAAAGAAGTTAGCTCCGTGACAGTTAAAGGATTTACAGGGATTCTGAAAGACCACTCATTTGAATTACTTTCCAATAAAGGACTTGAAAACGTTGACGACATTATTAACATTCACGGCTACGGAGGATTTTGTGGTGATGATTCCGGGCAGCATGTTCTTTTCTGGGCGAAAGAAAAACTGCATTATGTAGAATTGCTCCACTCTGGTTTTGACGCTCCTTATTTCTACACAGAATCATTTGTTTATCCTTCGGAAATTGAAGGTGAAAAAGGAATTATTTTGAAACACATTTATTCTGGTGAATACAGCGATGATTACGAAGACGACTGGGGAAATCCAGCAATCCTTCTTTCAGAAGATTCGTACAAAAAATTCAAATGGAACGGAACAGCCTTGCTTGAAGTAAACTAAGCGATTTTATACGTTTCACCGTCTTCTACAACGATTGTATTATTGAAAACAGTGCATGCTTCTGACATGTGAACATCTGTATTTTCGTAGCGAGCACTCAAATGACCGATTAGTAATTTTCTGACATTTGCTTTTGCGGCAATACGTGCTGCTTGCTCTGCTGTTGAATGAAAAGTTGCTTTTGCTCGCTCGCTATCTTTTTGGACAAATGTCGCTTCATGGTACAATACCGTTACATTCTCGATATGCGGAACAATCGTTTCCCAATAACAGGTATCGGAACAATACGCGTAGGAAAGACTTGGTTTTGGCGGATAAGTGAAATCCTCAAATTCAAATACATTTCCTAATTCATCCGTCACATTCTCCCCTTTTTTCAAGCGTGGAAAATGTTCTAGTTTCAAACCAGATCCTTTGATTGCATCTGAAATCAATTGTCGTTCTTTCGGTTTTTCCTTGATGACAAATCCGTTTGTTGGAATGCGATGTTTTAAAGGAAAGGTATGTATTTCAATCATTCGATCTTCGAACAATAGTTTCGCTTCTTTCCCATTCAAAT
>JBDKHH010000161.1:0-2885 GCA_039797785.1 Bacteroidota bacterium
TTAAATCTAAATTGAAATCCTTTTTTGAAATAGTTGGGATCTTCTAATCGAATATGCCCAACTTTAAAGTCTTCCGTTGCTGAACCTGAAACACTCCAAACGCGGAACCATTGATCTAAATCTTTTGCATAAAACTCAACCACAAGTGAATCTGATGCTTCTGGTATATCTCCAAATCCTTGAGGTTGGTATAGAAAACTAAAATAAACAGAATCGGAAGCATCAAAAGGTGCTAAATTCAAAGGTTTTGATGTTAAAAAATCTGCGTAATTTGTTATTGTTGTTCCAATCGCATACGGATAACCAAACTCATCAACGCCATCAAACGTAACAACACCAAGTGACCATGGATCAACTGCAAAACGATAATTATGGTATGCTTTATTATCAAGCCAATAAGCATTTGCATCATTTAAGTCGATGAAAAACTGCGTTGCCGAATCTTGATAATATTCTGGACTTGAAATCCAAACCGTGTCCGAAACATCAGCCGTCCCAATTGTATCATAAATGTAATACGGTGGATATAACAAAGTTGTAGAGTATACTACTGGATAAGTAGCTAAACTACCTGTTTTAAAAGGAATACCTCCAAAATTTTCATCTGAAAAAGTGGATGTGTTTATATCGTATGTTCTTCTAAAGGTTTGCTGAGCTGTATAATATGTATTGTTTGGAATTGGTAATAAAGTAACATCATCCAAAATGCGGTATTTCTTGTCAAACGTAACACCTGGATCACTAAAGTCGGCGTCATACTGTTGAAAATGATTCTTTGAAAATTCATCAAAAAATGGCAAATCCAAGGTATCAGAAGTATAAATAAACGTGCTATCAAAAGATGCCCCTGTTTTTAATAAGGAACGCATTTTTCCTTCTGGATTATAAATATCTGGATTACCGGCAATAGCACCTGTACTTTCAATTTGTCCCAAAAGACTGTTTGCAACAATTAAACTAAGTGCAATAACAATTTGTTTCATTCGAATCGAATTAGTTTTTTACGGATTTTGTCCTTCTCCAGAAAAATTCTTGGTTGCATATACAGTAATCGTTGTACCCGCTGGAATTAATATTCCTTCGATGTATTCAGGCGATTGCGATTCAATGCGTGCAGCAAGAGAATCTTCGTATGACAAACAAGCATCACAAACTGGTAAAAAGCCAAATGAACCTAATTGAGACAAACGGTCTCTCGCTTCAAATATTGTTAAACCATATAAATTTGGTATTTCAACAGGCTCTCCTGCATCGTTCTGCCCAACAATAAGTGTAATAGTTGAACCAATCGGAATTTTTGTTCCTTCCTTAATTGATTTTCCTTTGTACAACTGTTCAAGAACTGCACCGTTCGCTTCGTTTGTCGGTTTGTATTGAATTCTGATTTTTAAACCTCTATTCTCTAAGATACTTTCAGCAAAACGTTGTGATTTATCCACCAAACTTGGCATTTCAATCAACCTTGTTTTCTTCGAAACACGGAAACGAATAACACGACCTTCTTTTACATGCACCAATGAAAACATCGTCGGCGCCGGATCTTGATGTAAAATCGTGCCTTGAGGTTTTGACGGATCATAAATTGAATCCAATACCTCATATTGCAAATCCAATTCTTCAATCTCAGATTTTACGGTGTTTACATTTCGCCCAACAAAATTTGGAACTTTAATTTGTTGACCGTGATTCGTGTATGAATCCAAGTAAAAAATGGTAATACTTACAATGATAAAATAAGTCAACACAACCAATCCTAAATGTTTTAGGAAATGTTTACTCCAAATAAAAGATCTTAATTTTCTTAAAAATTCCATAGTTCGAACTGAATGTGACAAATATAGGAATTAAGCCTGAAGAATAATCATAGAAAACCGCTTCAATTTTAACAACTAGAAATTCGGAGATAAAGCGTGTGATTTGTAGAAGTCGTCAATGTATTTGAATGCTTCCTCAGCCGTATCAACGATGGCAAACAAATCCATGTCTTTTGCTGAAATATTTTGCTCCATATCCAACATTGAAACTTTGATCCAATCGATTAACCCTTGCCAGTATTCTTTTCCAATCAAAACAACAGGGCGATAATTAATTTTCTTTGTCTGAATCAAAGTTAAGGCTTCAAAAAACTCATCCATTGTTCCAAATCCACCAGGTAGAATAACAAATCCTTGCGAATATTTGACAAAAATCACTTTTCGAACGAAGAAATAATCAAATTCTAAATTGTGTTCAGCATCAATGTATGGATTATGATTTTGCTCGAATGGCAAATCGATGTTCAAACCAACTGATTTTCCGCCACCTTGTTGTGCACCTTTGTTTCCTGCTTCCATTGCTCCAGGTCCACCACCAGTAATAACACCATAACCAGCTTCAGCTAATTTTTCACCGATTTCTACACCAATTTGATAGTATTTATTGTCGGGTTTTGTGCGCGCGGAACCAAATATTGAAATACACGGACCAATCTTCGCCATTCGCTCATATCCTTCAACAAATTCGGACATGATTTTAAAAATTGCCCAACTATCGTTTATCTTAATGTCGTTCCAGTCTTTTCTGATCTTGTTCATAATTATAAGTTTAAAGGCGAAAAGTGAAGTGCCGTTTAATCAACTACAATTGATTGGTGCTGTTGGTTGTATTCGCAGAAATTAAAAGTACGGTATTAACACTACAACGATTCTGTTCAACTTTTATTTTTTCAACAAGACAATTCTAATAATTCATTGAAATCTACTACTTTCGAACTCTATGCGCGTAAAGTTGATTTTCTTATTCATCATTTTGATTCATTCTACGTTGAATGCGCAAGGCTCTTTTTTTCTTAAAAGTGATTCTCTCAATACCAAACGCATTGTCTTGACTAGTTCATCAATCGGCAC
>JBDKHH010000162.1:0-5722 GCA_039797785.1 Bacteroidota bacterium
CAATGAAAATGGGATTCTATTTATTCGCTGAATATGTGAGTTTATTCATTTCATCGGCGGTTATTTCAACCTTATTCTTCGGAGGATACAACTTCCCAGGAATGGACAATTTCGAAGGAAACACATTGGCGATTCTTGGAGTTGTGGCGATGTTCACAAAAACCTTCATCTTCGTCTTCATTTTCATGTGGATCAGATGGACACTTCCTCGTTTCCGTTTCGATCAATTGATGCATTTGGGTTGGAAAAGTTTAATTCCAATTTCGCTAATTAATTTATTAATCACTGGACTTGTCATTGCGTTCAATGAAGGTTGGTTTAAATAACTAGATGAATACTATGCAAAGTTTAACTGATAGAAAGAAAGTAGTTTCCAAAAAGGAAATGACCTTTATGGAGAAACTCTACCTTCCAGCAATTATTGGTGGGATGTGGATTACCTTCAAGCATTTATTCCGTAAAAACAACACGGTAAAATATCCTGAAGAAACGCGTGAATTCGCTCCAGTTTACCGCGGACAACATGTGTTGAAACGCGATGAAGAAGGACGTGAGAATTGTACAGCTTGTGGATTGTGTGCTGTTGCTTGTCCAGCTGAGGCAATTACAATGGTTGCTGCAGAACGCGTTAAAGGAGAAGAAAACCTTTACCGTGAAGAAAAATACGCTGAGAAATACGAAATCAATATGTTGCGTTGTATCTTCTGTGGATTGTGCGAAGAAGCATGTCCAAAAGAAGCAATCTTCTTAACAGATCGTATTGTTCCTTCAAATTTCGAACGCGATGAATTTGTATATGGTAAAGATCGATTGGTAGAACAATTGAACGACCGTATCGATATTACGAAAAGACAACACACTGGTAAAAGATCGAAGATATGAGTTTAGAACTAGTCGCAACAATTTTGGGTGGTTTAACCATTGGCTCTGCTTTAATGGTAGTAATCAGTAAACACCCGGTGAGAAGTGTACTTTTTTTAGTACTTACTTTCTTCCTTATTTCATCGAATTACATTTTGATGAATGCTCAATTCCTTGCAATCGTTAACATTATCGTATACGCTGGTGCAATCATGGTATTGTTCCTGTTCGTTTTGATGTTATTGAATCTCAGCAAGGACAATGAACCGAAAAGTCCTTTCTACATTAAGATTGCCGCAGTTACCGCTGGAGGAGTTCTATTGACAGTGTTAATCGCTGCCTTGAAAGATGGAATCACAGTAGGCGCAACTTCAACGGTTGATGGTTCAAGTGAAGGATTGGTTCAAAACTTGGGTCATTTGTTATTTACGAAATACGTATTGCCATTTGAAATTTCTTCTGTCTTGTTCATTGCAGCAATGGTAGGAGCAGTTCTTTTAGCAAAACGTGAAAAACAATTAATTGATTAATTATGGTTCTAGCAAGTATATTTGAATCAGGCGTGTCAATTCAATTCTACATTGTTTTGTCAACTATCCTCTTCGCGATAGGGGCAATCGGTGTATTGATTCGACGCAATATGATCATCCTTTTAATGTGTATCGAATTAATGTTGAACGCTGTGAACTTATTGTTGGTAGCATTCTCAACTTATTTCGGTAAAGCTGATGGTCAAATATTTGTCTTCTTTATCATGGTTGTTGCAGCAGCTGAAGCAACAGTTGGTTTATCGATCTTGGTAATGGCTTATAGAAATATTCGCACAACGGATGTTAGTATTTTCAATAAACAAAAAGGATAAGCGATGGCAGTAGATCAATTAATAGTAATGATTTTAGCGTTGCCGCTTTTAGGTGCGCTAATCAATGGAACGATTGGGAAAAACTTGCCAAAACAAATCGTTGGTTCGATCGCTACAATCGTCATGTTTGCAGCATTTGGATTAGCCTTGATGGTTTTCAATTCAAATCACGAAGAGAAAATTATTCACTTGTTTAGCATCATAAACCTTGATAGTTTAACATTAAACGCTCGTTTCCAAGTGGATTCACTTTCTATTTGGATGACCTTGATTGTAACAGGAGTTGGATCGTTGATTCACTTGTTCTCAATGGGCTACATGAGTCATGACAAAGGATATTACAAATTCTTTACCTACTTGAACTTGTTCATCTTCGCGATGCTAATCTTAGTATTGGGAAGTAACTACTTCATGTTGTTCTTCGGATGGGAAGGAGTAGGGATTTGTTCTTACTTGTTAATCGGATTCCATTATAGTGACGAGCAAAAAGGAATGTTGAACGGTCTTGCAGCACGCAAAGCGTTCATCATGAATAGAATTGGTGATTTAGGTTTATTAATCGCTTTGTTCTTAATCCTAATGCAATTTGGAACCTTAGAATACCGCGAAGTAGCAGATAAGTTATTGGTTGAAAACATGATGCCAACAACGTGGATGATGTTTGGAATTACACTTTGTTTGTTCATTGGTGCAACTGGTAAATCGGCTCAGATTCCATTGTTTACTTGGTTGCCAGATGCGATGGCTGGACCAACACCAGTTTCGGCTTTGATTCACGCAGCGACCATGGTAACTGCAGGTATTTTCTTGGTTGTTCGTTCGAACTTCATGTTTGAAACACCAGGAGCTCAAGCAACACAAGACATTATGTTGTATGTTGGTTTGGCGACATCCTTAGCTGCAGCGTTTATGGCGATGCGTCAAAACGATATTAAAAAAGTATTGGCTTATTCAACAGTATCTCAATTAGGATTATTGTTTGTTGCATTAGGAATGGGCGCTTACACAGCTGCTATGTTCCACGTAACAACACACGCATTCTTTAAAGCATTATTGTTCTTAGGTTCTGGTAGTGTGATTCACGCAATGTCAGACGAACAAGATATTCGTAAAATGGGTGGTTTGAAAAAATACATTCCAATTACACACATGACGTTCTTAATTGGAACATTAGCGATTGCTGGTTTCCCATTATTATCAGGTTTCTATTCGAAAGATGAAATTTTAGCACATGCTGTAATGCACAGTCCAGTGATTTACGGAATCTTAATGGTTTCAGTTGCTATGACTGCAATTTATATGTTCCGTTTATACTTCTTGACATTCCATGGAACATTCCGCGGAACAGAAGATGCAAAACATCACTTGCACGAAAGTCCAAAAAGCATGACAATTCCATTGTTAGTATTAGCTGTTCTTTCTGTAATCGGTGGTGCTTTGAACTTGCCGGGAGTAATCTTAAGCAAAGGAACACATTGGATGTCACATTTCTTGGAGCACAATACACGTGGTTTAGAATTGATTGAAACGCATCATTTATCAAACAGCCAAGCGATGTTATTGATGGGTGGAGCAGTGCTTATGACCTTGATTATTTTGTTCGCAACATTTGTTGTATACGTGAAGAAAAACAGCGTTGCAAAAGCAGATGAAGAATTAAAAGGATGGGAATTGTTGTCCAACAAAAAATTATACTTCGATGAAATTTACAACGCATTGTTCGTTGTGCCAGTTGAATGGATCTCAGTTAAATCTCATCAGTTTATTGAAATGTTCATTTTGAATAAATCAATTTCTGGTTTTACAGGTTTAATTGGTAAATCAGGAGATTTGGTACGCAGATGGCAAACAGGTGTTGTATCAAGTTATTTATTGTGGATGGTTGTTGGAATCATCGGTTTGGTAGTGTATTATTTAATTAAATTTTAAGTTTTGGAACTATTTGTTATACCGTTAATATTTGCTCTAGTCGCAGCATTCGCTCCTAAAAATGTGGTGCGTTATGTTGGACTTTTAGGAGCCGTAGCTTCGTTGGTTGTAACGATCGTTCACGCGATTTCGTTTGCTCCAGAAGCAACAGTAAGCTTAGTAGATCCAAACTACATTACTTCGTTTGGGTTGACGTTTAAAATGGGCTACGATGGCATGGGATTACTGATGGTGATTCTTACGAATGTCATGGTGACAATCATTTTGCTAGCGAACTTAAATCAAAAAATTGCCAATGAGCGTTCTTTCAATGCAATGGTGCTGTTAATGCAGTTTGGTTTAATTGGTGTGTTCACAGCGATGGATGGAATTATGTTCTACATCTTCTGGGAGTTAACATTGATTCCAATCTTCTTGATTTCATGGTGGTACGGAGCGCCAGAGCGTAAACAAGTGTTAGTGAAATTCTTCATTTATACATTTGTCGGTTCTTTAGCTATGTTATTGTCATTGATGGCTTTAGGAACGTACGCAACAGATTTCTCACATGCGAGTTTAGTTGCAGTAACCTTATCTGCAAAAGCAGCATTTTGGGTAATGGGAGGATTCTTCCTAGCATTTGCGATTAAAATTCCATTGTTCCCATTCCATACTTGGCAACCGTCAACGTATACAGTTTCACCAATGGCTGGAACAATGTTACTTTCTGGTTTGATGTTGAAAATGGCCTTATTCGGAATGATTCGTTGGATGCTGCCATTGGCGCCTGAAGCGAAAAGTGAAATGACTTGTTTAGTAATCACTTTAGGATTAATCGGAATCGTTTATGCAGCAATCATCGCGATTAAGCAATCAGATATCAAACGTGTTTTTGCATTTGCATCAATTTCACACGTTGGATTAATTGCAGCGGGGATTATGTTGTTTACAAAAGATTCATTAACTGCTTCATTCATTCAAATCATCAACCACTCATTGGTGGCAGTTGGTTTGTTCTTAGCAGCGGGAATTTTGGAGAATCGTTTAAACACACGTGAGTTTTCTCAAATGGGTGGTGTAGCGAAATTGGCTCCTAAATTTGCATTCTGGTTTGCAGTAATTGGATTCGCTTCAGTTTCTGTTCCATTCACATCAGGATTCATCGGTGAGTTCTTATTGTTGAAAGGCTTGTACGGATATAACTGGATTGTTGGATTAGTTGCAGGAACGACTTTGGTATTTGGAGCAGTTTATACTTTACGTGCTTATCAGTTGAGTATGTACGGAAGTCCAAAAATTGAAGGATTCAAAGATTTAACATGGAATGAGATGTTAGCTTTCTTTATTATTTCGGTAATAATTGTTGTTCTTGGGGTGTATCCTCAAGTTGTTATAGATTTTGTTGGACCAAGCTTGGATAATTTATTCAGTTCTATGCAAGCTTCAAATACACTTGTACCTTAATATGGACGCGTTAATTGTAGTTTTCGTTACAGGATTGATTTCCATGTTTATTGCAATGGCTAAAAAGCCTGCATTAGTATTAGCAACTGCTGTTACTGGTTTATCTGTTGCAATCGGTTTAATGGTATGCCAATGGTCGCATCCATATACACTTGTGAAGTATGAAGGATTGTTGTTTGATCACAATGCGATTAAATACTCTGTATTGGCAATGTCATTTGCATTGTTAGTGATCGTTGGTGGTTACAGTCATTTCAGAAAAGAAGCTGAACACACAGGTGAATACATTTCATTGTTATTGTTCTCAACTGTTGGTGCTTTGTGTATGACTGCTTTCACTGATATGTTTATGTTCTTCTTAGGATTGGAAATTTTATCGATTCCAATTTATGTAATGGCTGGAAGTAAAAAACGCGACGTACTTTCAACGGAAGCATCTTTAAAATATTTCTTCACTGGTTCATTTGCAACGGGTGTTTTATTATTTGGAATGGCTTGGGTGTATGGTGCAACAGGTTCATTCAAATTAGCTGAAATTCAAGCAGCAATTAGTTTGGGAACAGCGCAAGGTGCATTGTTGAATGTCGGAATCTTAATGATGATGGCGTCGTTCTTGTTCAAAGTTGG
>JBDKHH010000163.1:0-8176 GCA_039797785.1 Bacteroidota bacterium
CTGTAAGAAGCATTAAAACCAGGAGTGACTTCAATGATTTTTTTGTAAACGCCAATTCCACTTCCTAAATAAACACTTGCCCAATAATTTCCATCAGCATTAACCGTTTTTACGAATTGTCTACCATCCGCATCAAAAACAGTAGAATCTACCATTGCATTGTTCGTATAATTGAAATTTGCTCCAGACCAAACGTTTCGATTCGTGACAGCATTCCAACTGTTGTAATTCAATCCCACGCGATGACCGTACGTTGGTTTTAAATCTGGATTTCCAATTTGCACACGATTTGGGTTGGTATTGTCTGGAATTGGTTGAAGTGAGTTTACACTTGGTTGCATGGAACTCGTATTGTAACGTGCACTTAAATGACTTGTTTTCGTTGGTTTGAAGGTATAACTGATGCGTGGTAAAATGTTGGAGATGTTTTGTGTAATCGTATTTGTTGTGTAAATGTTGTAATTCTCAATTTGAATAGTTCGTGCACGTGTTCCAATCGTTACAGTGTGTTTTCTGCTCTCGTAAATTGCGGCTAAGCCAATACGGTGTTGATAGCGTGTTGTTTCGAAACTATTCGTAAAGTTTGAATCTATTTCTGAAGCTGTTTCCGACAAAATATTACGTGCTTCCTTTTCTTGAGCATTTGTAGAATACTCAAACATGTATTCTGTTTCAAGTTTCCATTTTTTGGTCAAAGGTTCGTAATAGGTTGCTTTCAGCGTTTCGACATGATTCGTGTTTTTATTCGTTTTCAGCTGATTCAGCGTATCGTTGATGCTTCCTCCCAAATAATAGAGATTTTCAGAATACAAATTTCCGTCTGTTGTATTATTACCATAATTGAACTTGTGTTGCAAACTCAATGATCGACGATCCTTTTTGAAATCGCGGGTAAAATTGATCTCTGAATTTGCAGATAAACCATCTGAAGCTGTACCTTTTGAAATTGCATTACTTCGAGACGCTTCGCTCGTTGAGGTTAAGAAATGAGAGTAATCTGAAACGTTTGTAGACCCTGTTGAAAATTGAAAACTTGGTTTGATTTCAAGTGTTGTTAACGAGTCAATTTGGGAGAAAATGGTGAAATTGGCAGTATGCGATTCATTTTTCGAAGTTGTTCGGGTTGAATCGGCAGAATAATAACTTGAGTCGGCTAAAAAATACTGAGAATAGCTTTGTGACAATGCGTTTAATTGATAGTTCAAATACGAGTAGTTAAACCCAATTTTCGTTTTTTTCTTTTTACCAACTTTATCGCTAAAATAGACTCCAGCACGTAAGGTCTGAGGAATCCCATTGCCATTCACATTTGAACCTTTTTGCATCCAATCGCCATCTTCATTTTGCGAATAACCATTTTCTTCATCCAATCCAAATTTATTGATATCGCCCCAGTCAAACTGTGATCGCGGTGTATTGGATGACAATACGAAAACTGCTAACTTCTGAGTTCCATTAAAGCGATTGAAGAGCATTTCACCCTCATAGAATTGTGTGAAATCAGAAGCCGCCGAGACTCGTCCAAAATAACCTTTCTTGGCTTCCTCCTTGAGCTTGAGATCCATGATTTGTATGGTTTCATCTTCTCCTTCAGCAGCATTTTCGTTTTTCTTTTCGTAGACTTCGACCGTTTCAACACCACTAGCGCCAAGGTTTTTGGTTGCAATCGTTGGATCTGTCCCAAAAAACTCGTCACCATCTACAAAGACTTTACTGATTTCTTTTCCTTGGGCTTTTATTTTTCCATCAGCGTCAACCGTTATTCCAGGAAGCTTCTTCAATAAATCTTCGACAACTGCATTTTGTCCAACTTTGAACGAATCGGCTACGTACACTAAGGTGTCACCACGAAAATAAATTGGATTCTTATTCGCATAGACAACAACTTCGGCTAATTCT
Source organism: Bacteroidota bacterium (assembly GCA_039797785.1). GTDB lineage: Bacteria > Bacteroidota > Bacteroidia > Flavobacteriales_D > Crocinitomicaceae > M0103. The sequence continues at coordinate 1,900 of JBDKHH010000163.1, forward strand.
TTTGTTTTAAAACTCAAGCGGATATTCGGAATGTTGATCTCTTGGTTCTCTTGACTTCCAAAAATATAATAGGTTTTATCATCGAATCGAAAGTGCGAAATCACCAAGGTAAACGAATCAAGAGGTACTTTTTTTAACGAAAATTTACCTTCCGCATCGGTAAGTGCATAATCAAGTAAAACAGAATCTTTGATGCGCACTGCCATTGCGATTGCATCAGGAAGTGGTTTTGTGCCTGACGTATCGTACACTGTTCCAGAAATTTTCATATTCTGTGACCAAGCCGACAAGGAAATAAAAGAAAAAAGTAAAAGTCCAACTAATTGTTTCATGTATAAAAAGGTAGCGTAATTCACGACAAATAACACTATTTAATCGTTTAGTTACAAGTTTGAACTGTTAAAAAAGACAAAAGACATTAGGACAAAGGACATTAAGACGAAAGACAAAGATGTTAGAATAAATATTCTCAGTGATTTAACACTAACAAGTCTTTAAGCGAAGCGGTCTTTTGTCTTTGCTCTTCTCGGTTCTCGGTTCTCGGTTCTCGGCTCTCAAAATCACTTTTCAAACTCACGCATGTGCTCGATTTTCTTCTTCGCCATGAATCCTTTGATATCCTCGAAATGTTCTTTCACGCGTTTGTTTCCAAATTCGAATACTTTCGTTGCTAAACCATCTAAGAAATCACGGTCATGCGAAACAAGAATCAATGTTCCGTCGAAATCGCGTAAGGCATCTTTGATAATGTCTTTTGTTTTCATATCAAGGTGATTCGTTGGCTCATCGAGAATTAACAAGTTCACTGGTTGCAGCAACAATTTAATCATGGCCAAACGTGTTTTTTCACCTCCAGAAAGCACTTTCACTTTCTTCGCTGAAATTTCTCCACCAAACATGAAGGCTCCAAGAATATCTTTGATTTTGGTACGAATATCACCAACCGCAATATTATCAATCGTTTCGAAAATACTTAAATCTTCATCCAACAAGGAAGCTTGATTCTGCGCGAAATAGCCAATTTGAACATTGTGACCAAGTTCCAAACTTCCATCAAAATCAATTTCTTTCATGATGGCTTTGATCATGGTTGATTTACCTTCACCGTTTTTACCAACAAAGGCTACTTTTTCACCGCGTTGAATCGTTAAAGAAGCATCTTGAAAAACAACATGATCACCGTATTTTTTTGTCAATTCTTTTACTGTCACTGGATAATTCCCAGAACGTGGAGCAGGAGGGAAGCGTAAACGCAAGGCTGAAGAATCAACTTCATCGACTTCGATAATGTCTAATTTTTCCAACATCTTCACACGCGATTGAACTTGATTTGTTTTTGAATACGTTCCTTTAAAACGATCAATGAAATCAGTTGTCTCAGCAATGAAACGACGTTGTTCTTCATATTGTTTTTGTTGTTGCTCACGACGTTCTTTACGCAATTCCAAGTAATGCGAATATTTCGCTTTGTAATCGTAAATGCGTCCCATCGTAACTTCAATCGTACGAGAAGTAATGTTATCAACGAAAGTTCTATCGTGAGAAATTACAACAACTCCTTTTGCTTGATTCACTAAGAAATCTTCCAACCATTCAATCGAATCAATATCCATGTGATTGGTAGGCTCATCCAATAGAATCAAATCTGGCTTTTGAAGAAGAATTTTAGCTAATTCGATGCGCATTCTCCATCCACCACTAAATTCAGAAGTTGGGCGAACGAAATCTTCGCGTAAGAAACCTAAACCTTGCAATACTTTTTCAACCTCCGCTTCGTAATTGATTTCTTCAATAGAATAGTATTTTTCACTCAATTCAGAAACTGATTCAATGATTTTCATGTAATCATCCGAATCGTAATCTGTTCGAACAGTTAGTTCATCATTCAGGCGCTCGATTTCATCTTTCATGTCGAAAATCGCTTGAAATGCTTTCGAGGTTTCTTCAAAAACAGTACAATCGTCTTCGGTCAACAAATGTTGAGGAAGATAAGCGATTACTGCATCTTTCGGAGCGGAAATTCCACCGCGCGTTGGTTTGTTGACACCAGCAAGAATTTTTAAGAGCGTAGATTTACCGGCTCCATTTTTCCCCATCAAGGCAATTTTATCATTGTCATTGATAACGAATGAAACATCACTAAAAAGCGTTGTTCCACTAAATTCTACTGCAATATTGTCAACTGAAATCATGTGTGTAATTTTTGAAGGCGCAAAGATACGAAGGAAATTGTAGTGAGCGCTATCACACAGAAGATTTACGTGTCAAGTGATTCAAATTCTTGATTGCAGTCCAGACATTTGTTCACTGTTTTAAACATTGGAGGAAATATGGTGAACAGAAAAGCAGCAATCGCAGAAATGATTCCAGAAGCACTTTTAAACGATCGAAAATTCGTCATAATGCGTTTTGAGCCACAATTCGGACACGGAGGATTGTTTTCCTCTTCACGTTTAGCGAGAAAATCCTTTGTGCGTTCAATGTCTTTTGCATTGATTTTTACTTTGATTCCACCGATGGCGTTTGATAAAAGTGGATCCATTGTTATGGTTTCCTCGTCGTAAATGAAACTTTCGATTCCTTCATTTTCAAGTTCAATACGAAAGAGATGAGCGTTTACAGACGTATCAAATGTTTTTACCGTCACACGTTCGAGCGGTTGAAAATCATTTGTGATTAAATCTTTGTCAATTAGTTCACTCATTGGATGGTTTTTAGTTCGTTAAAGGCTTCAAATCCATTCAGAATTGCTTGATGCATAATTGTTGCATGGTTTTTATTTCCGAGGAATTTAAAGTAGGTTTCAAGTGAGGTTGATTTGCTTTTTTTCAATTGTTTGTAGAGTGTTTTTGCGTCACCTTTCATTATTTTTCCTTCATTTCCAACAGCAACAACAACTTCCGTTTTGTTCGCATACGATGCATTTAAGATGGCAGGATTACCTTTCAGTAAAGATTCGGCATTCCACCACAAACTTGGGCTAACGATGAGGTATTGATTAAACAGTTGTGGTTTTGTGTACAGAATTTCTGTCGCCAATAAACCACCAAGCGACTGACCAATCAACATTTTATTGCTGTTGGTTTTGTAATTTTTATCAATGAATGGTTGTAGTTCTTTTTCAATGAAGGAAATGAATTTTGCGGATTCACCAGTAGTCGGAAAGTCTTCTTTATCCTTTTGAATCATTGTAGGAAAAGTGAAATCACGTTTGCGATCGACATTAGAAATCCCGACAACAATAGAAGGAGGAAGAATATTAATCCAAGAGAAAGTGCAAAATTGAACAACACCAGAAACATGAATGAAATCTTCATCTGCTGAGCCATCTAGTAAATAAATCACATTATACGTTTGTGCGGAATCAGCTGAATAGCCTTCAGGTAAGTATATATTCAGAATACGGGTTTCGTTCAATTCAATCGATTTTACTGAATCAATAACACCAATGGAGAAGGGAGTCTTTTGACTAAACGAGTGAATTGAGGTAAAAAGAAATAAAAGTAAAGCGAAAACGTATTTCATATTGCGTGTTTTTTCAAAGATAGTTGGTAAAGTGAAATTTGATACAAATTCAAGATTGAGAAAGAAGAATTTAATTGCCATTTAAGCAGAAATATCAGGAAATCAGCAATTCCATTGTTTTTGCAGGAAATTATTTTCTTTTGTTCATCTCCTATAAATAGGACGTATTAGCGCTTTTGGACTTTTAAAATGAGCGAATAAAAAAATAAAAGAGTGTTTATCGGTTTTATAAGTGTACATTCGTACTTTATATAACACATTATTATGAGTAAAGGCACAGTAAAATTCTTCAATGAATCAAAAGGATTTGGTTTTATTAATGAAGAAGGAACAGGTAAAGAGTACTTTGTACACGTATCTGGATTAGTTGATGAGATCCGTGACGGTGACGAAGTAGAATTCGAATTACAAGAAGGAAAAAAAGGATTAAACGCGGTAAACGTTAAAGTAATCTAATAAGATACTAGTTAATTTTTTTGAAAAAGCCCGACAGCAATGTTGGGCTTTTTTGTGCGTCTTAGTTTTCTGGAATTGAAATGGTCGATTCAGAAATGATTCCTTTTCGAATAAATTTGATGCGAAGTACTTCACCATTTTTCAAAGTCGCTAAACAATCCATGTAGGAATAAATGTCTGAAATCTTGCACTCATTTAGTTGAATCAAAATATCTCCAGCTTGAATCCCTGCTTTTTGTGCCAACTTACCATCAACAACACCATCAACTTGTAAGCCTTGTTCATTGGCAACATAACTCGGCATGATTCCCAAGGTAACTTTATACTGAGGTTTAGCTTTACTCGTGTTTTTCGTCGCAGTAAATGGAAGCTCATCGGAATTACTCAGTTCTTTTAGTAAGTCGATTAGATACGCCTGAATTTTCGTCAATCCATCAAAATTGATTTTTTCACTATCATCGCTTGGTTTGTGATAATCACTATGCGTTCCAGTAAATAGGAACAAAACAGGGATATTTTTTAAATAAAAAGAGGTATGATCTGACGGTCCAATTCCACTGCTGTCGGAAACAATTTTAAAGTCATAGTGATTTGCCGACTGTATGATTTCACCGAACCTTGGACTCGTTCCAATTCCGCCGATGTACAAATGATTCAATGAATCCAAGCGTCCAACCATATCTAAATTGACCATGGCTGATATCGCAAGAGAATCACTACTTAATTGTTCAATAAGTGCCTTCGAACCGACCAATCCGTCTTCTTCACCTGAAAAGAAAGCAATTAAATAATTTACCGGTTCAAGTGATTTATTGTTTTGTAAATGGTTGGCAAGCGTCAGAACAGCAGCAACTCCAGAAGCATTATCATCAGCTCCGTTGTGTATTTGACCAGCACTGTTTACCAAGGAAGAATTGTTGTGTTCGTTGCGACCAATGTGATCATAGTGAGCACCAATCACAATTGTTCGTTTTTGATGATTGTCAATGAAACCAATTATATTCTGGCTATTGATTTGTTGTTTCGAAGCATCTGTTGAATCATGTGGATTTGGCGAATACAGATATGTAAACGGTTTGGCATATGAATCTTGATAAGGTTTTACACCAATTTTAAGTAATTCACTCGATAGGAATACTGCAGTTTTGAGTTCGCCGTACGAACCAACTAAGCGTCCTTCCATCGAATCTGCTGAAAGCGTAGTTACAATTTTTTGTAAATAAGGTGTTGTTTCAGACTTCTGTGATAGTGCTGGAAACAAAAAAATGAGGGTAAAACAACTTAAAAAATACTTCATGTTACAACGATACTCTGAATTGATTCGTGTAAATGTAACATGTGTAACATATAAAGCGAAACATGCTAGTTAATTTTCACGGAAATATTATACGATGAAAAAGTTAAATTCACTGATAATTGCCGTTTTTACTGGCTTAACGACTTTTGGACAAATTCCATTCAATTACGATGTTAAGATTGTTTCTAAAACGGTTCCAAGTTTTCCTGGCGTGCACTCGTATGCTCATGGACAAGCAAACGGAAAATGGGTCATTATCGGTGGACGCCGAGATGGTTTGCATGCACGCCAACCGTTTAATGCTTTTCCAGAGGCAAGTAATAACACCGATATTTTTGTAATTGATCCTGGAACAGACCAATTGTGGACGGCTTCATTAAACGGTTTGCCAACAAGCATCAAAGAACAATTGCAAACAACCAATATGAATTTTCACCAAGAAGGAGATACTTTGTATTTATTGGGTGGATATGGATACAGCGCAACAGCTGTGGATCATATTACGTTTCCAAACTTAACGTCGGTGGTGGTTTCTGATTTAATTGACGCCGTTGTGCAAGGAACATCAATTGATGCTTTATTCAAACAAATTACAGAACAAAACTTTGCTGTTTCGGGTGGACACTTGGCTACGCTTGGTGATACATTTTATTTAGTTGGAGGAAATCGTTTTGATGGCCGTTACAATCCAATGGGAAATGCAACCTATGTGCAAACGTATGTAGATGGAATTCGCAAATTTACGATTGACAATAGTGGTTCACAATTGAGTTTTGCCAACTATTCGGAAATAACAGATCAAGTACATTTACACCGAAGAGATTATAATTTGGTTCCACAGATTTATCCAAATGGTGAAGATGGATTAATGATTTCTTCAGGCGTTTTTCAAATTGGAGTTGATGCACCATTTTTATATCCAGTAGATATTACAGCAAATGGTTATACGCCTCAAACTGCTTTTAATCAGTATTTAAGTAACTATCATTCTCCAATCGT
>JBDKHH010000164.1:0-9700 GCA_039797785.1 Bacteroidota bacterium
CAGGTCCTTCAGCTGGAACAGTAGACATGGACATCAACGACGTTCGTACATCAACAGGTGGTGTTACATTGATCGCTGCAGGCAACGTTTCTAATGCAGCTGCATTCGACATCATTGGTTATCCAGACGCAACTTTCACAATCTCTATGCCTTCTTCAATTTTGATTTCTTTTGGAGCGAATGACATGGCAGTAGACAACTTCGTATCATCTTTAGGAGCTACTTCAGCTTTAGATGCTCAAGGTGAATCAGCGTTGAAAGTAGGAGCAACATTAAACGTTGACGCCAACCAACCAGTAGGATTATACACAGGTGCTTTCGATGTAACAGTTGCTTACAACTAAGAAATACCCACAAGCATAGTATAAAAATAGGAGGTCATTTGGCCTCCTTTTTTTGTTATCTTATTTCTACAACCGAATCAAACGCTTGATCCACTTTAATTTCGTTCCAGTATGTGGAGAGAATTTCAAATTCGGTTCGAATCTTAAGGGTTTTTCCAACATACTTTTATAATGCGAAAAGGTTTTGAATCCAGCTTCACCATGATAACTTCCAATTCCACTATCGCCAACGCCACCAAATGGTAAATGATGATTGGTAATGTGCATGATTGCATCATTAATTGCCCCTCCACCAAATGAAAGTTCGGATGTTACTTTCGTTTTGATCGAACGATCATTCGTGAATAAATACAAGGCAAGTGGTTTTGGTTTTGATTTTATCGTTTTTATAGCATCATCTAGTGACGAATATGTTAAGATTGGCAATATCGGACCAAAGATTTCTTCCTGCATACAAGGGCAGTCGAAGCTACACGAAGTTAAAATGGTTGGTTCTATAATGCGTTCTTTTTCATTAATCTTTCCTCCATAATAAATTTTCGTTTGATCAATTAATTTTGAAAGTCGTTGAACATTTCGTTCATTGATAATTCGAACATAGTTTCCATTTTCAATTGAAAAGGCTGACCGCTCAATTTCAGCTTCTAGTTTGGCTAAGAAGATATTTTTAATTTTCGCTTCAATGTAGATGTAATCTGGAGCGATACATGTTTGACCTGCATTCAAAAATTTAGCCCAAACCAGACGTTTAACGGTAACATCCAAATCACAATCTGCAGCAACAATTGCTGGACTTTTTCCACCTAATTCTAAAGTGACTGGAGTCATGTGCTTTGCAGCAGCTTGATAGATAATTTTACCTACTGGCACACTTCCCGTGAAAAAGATTTTATCGAATTTGTTGTTTAATAGTTCCGACGTAACATCAACACCACCTTCAACCACGTGCAATACGCTTGGGTCGAAATGTTCATTGATCATTTTCGCCATCACTTGACTAGTTTTTTCTGGTAATTCACTTGGTTTTAAAATTACAGTATTCCCAGCCGCAAGTGCAGCAATAACCGGTGCAAGTGAAAGTTGAAACGGATAATTCCATGCGCCAATCACCAACGAAACACCGAAGGGTTCCGGAACCACATACGATTTAGCAGGAAAGTTGGTCATGTTTGTTCTAAAACGTTTCCATTTCGACCATTTTTTTATGTTCTTTAAAGCAACTGAAATGTCTGAATAAAGAATACTGAATTCTGTAGTGTATACGTCAAATTCTGATTTTCCGAAGTCTTGAAAAATGGCATCAACCATTTCTGCTTCATATTGAACCAATAGTTGATTTAGTTTTTTTAACTGTTCGATGCGAAAAGAAATTTCCTTTGTTCGATTCGAATTGAAAAAAATGCGCTGTTGTTCAATTAGTTGAGATACATTCATGTGTGGAAGTTTTGCTATCGTTTTAACAATCTAAGATTCTTTTTTTTCGTAGGATGACAAGACAATTTAATGGTGTTATTTCTATTTTAAATATAATGAAATTGTACGTGACTTTTCATGATCAAAGTCAAAGTTGAGTAATTGTTTTTTGTTCTTCACTAATTCTCAAATTGAAAGCCTGCTTTCTTGAAATCCAATCGCTATATTTGCAAAAGTTTTAAGCAATTCATCTGAATTAAAGATGTTTTTTTTGAAGCAACAATACACACACAAAATCAATTTAAAGAGATGAAAATCTATAACAATATTCTTGAAACGATTGGGAATACGCCAATGGTTCGATTGAACAAAATCACAAAAGACGTGAAGGCAACCGTTCTTGCGAAGGTTGAAACGACAAATCCTGGAAACTCGGTTAAAGACCGTATGGCCGTTAAAATGATTGAAGATGCTGAAAAAGCAGGTTTGATTAAACCAGGAGGAACAATCATTGAAGGAACATCTGGAAATACTGGAATGGGCTTGGCGTTGGTTGCAATCATCAAAGGATACAAATTGATTTGTGTATTGAATGATAAACAATCGAAAGAAAAGATGGACATTCTTCGTGCGGTTGGCGCAGAAGTGGTAGTTTGTCCAACGGCTGTTGAACCTTCAGATCCGCGTTCTTATTATTCAGTTTCAAGACGTTTAGCAGAAGAAACACCAAACTCATGGTATGTGAATCAATACGATAACCTTTCAAATCGTTTGGCACATTACGAATCAACTGGTCCTGAAATTTGGGAACAAACAGGTGGTAAAATCACACACTTTGTCGTTGGAGTAGGAACGGGTGGAACAATCTCTGGGGTTGGAAAATATTTGAAAGAGAAAAATCCTAACATTAAAATTTGGGGAATTGATACCTATGGTTCTGTTTTCAAAAAATACAAGGAAACTGGAATCTTTGATGAAAATGAAATTTATCCTTACATCACGGAAGGAATTGGAGAAGATATTCTTCCAAAGAATGTTGACTTTGATGTGATTGATTACTTCGAAAAAGTAACGGATAAAGATGCAGCTGTTTATACGCGTAAAATAGCACGTGAAGAAGGAATTTTTGTTGGAAACTCTGCTGGTTCTGCCATCAAAGGAATTTTACAATTGAAGGATCAGTTGACAGAAGACGATGTTGTTGTTGTCTTGTTCCATGATCACGGTTCGCGTTATGTAGGAAAAATCTTTAACGATGATTGGATGCGTGAGCGCGGATTCTTAGATGAAGAATATAAAACAGCTGGAGAATTAGTCGCACAGCACGTTGACACACCTTTAGTAAGCGTATTTGCTGAAGAATTAGTCTCACACGCGATTGCAAAAATGCGTAAATTCTCTATCTCTCAAATTCCTGTAATGAAAGACGGAGTTTTTGTTGGATCAATTGACGATAGCAAAGTTTACCAATTGCTTGTTGATTCACCTGAATTACGTGATGCACCAATTTCATCAATAATGGGTGAAGCTTTCCCAGTGGTTAAAGCAGCGACGCATTTGGATGATTTATGCAAATTGATTAATAAAAACACACCTGCCGTATTGGTTGAAATGCCAAATGGTGGTTACCATATTGTGACGCGTTACGATATTATCTCTGCAATGTCATAAGGAACAATTAAGCTTGTTCGAATGACGAGAGTAGTAACAGATCAAATGAATCGTACAATCCGACTGGAAGGAATTCCACGTCGGATTGTTTCGTTAGTGCCATCTCAAACTGAATTATTATATGATTTAGGATTAAACGAAGAGGTAGTTGGTATCACCAAGTTTTGTATTTATCCAGAAGAATGGTTTAAATCCAAAAATCGAGTAGGAGGAACGAAGCAAGTGAATATTGAGAAAATACGCGACTTGCAACCAGATTTGATCATTGGGAATAAAGAAGAAAACACAATTGAGGACATTGAAGCATTAGAGAAGATTGCTCCTGTTTGGATGAGTGATATTTACACGTATGAAGATGCTTTGGAAATGATTTCTTTGCTCGGAAATGTACTTGGAAGGGAGAATGAATCGACTACAATTTGCGCTGGCATTGAGCATGAATTCAAGAAATTACCGGTGGTGGATTCCAAAAAAGTCTTGTATTTCATTTGGAAAGATCCAGATTATTTGGCAGGAAAATCAACCTTTATTGATGCGATGATATCCAAAGCTGGTTTTGAAAATTTATGCAAAGATGATCGCTATCCTGAATTAAAAGAACTCACTGAAAATCCTGATTTTATATTTCTAAGTTCAGAACCTTATCCTTTCAAAAAAGAACATGCTGAAGAATTTCAAAATCGTTTTCCTGAATCACAAATTGTGTTTGTAGATGGAGAATTGTTTTCGTGGTATGGTTCGCGAATGAAATTCTTTCCGAACTATGTTTCCGAATTAATTTAGCGTTTTCCCTGTAATCAATAATTTCAGAACTTCATTCATTGGGAAGTAACCCGATTTGAAATGAATATCACCACTGATTTTTGCTTTTTGAGCATTCAATTTTACAATGCTAAAGTCAATTTTCTCTGCTCGATTAGCAAAGGTTTTACCTGCACGGTATTCAGGAATCATTTCGAGAATTGTACTCATTAATCCGCCACATTTAATCGATGTTAAGGGAGATAAAGTTCCAGAAATGATTAAATAGTTGTTTTTTGGTACGCTTGTGAAAACAGGATTTTCTGAAACACCAATGTAGAAAGAGCTAGGACTTAACTGTTTGTAATACAATTTCTCATCTTGAATTTCAATCCAGCCTTCATTCATTTTGCAATCCAAAAAACTTGCAATTGTATCTGATTCTGTAAGAGTATTAATTGCGAACGGCGAAACACATTCAACGTACAATTCCATTTGAGGAACAATGAAAAATCCAGAAGAATGATTAATCACAGTTGTGCTCATGTAATTCATTGAAAGTTCTTTAAACGCTGGAACTTTTACCCCAAATTGTTTCAACCAAGTATTTAATGTGTCGCTTAATTCAGTTGGAATCAAACTGGTTGAAATATGCAATCCTTTTGGTTGTAGTTTTTTGTGAATAGGATCTAGATTTTTTGAAGAACTAAATTCCATTTCTCCATTCATTAATAAACTATTATGCGCTAATTCAAATGAAAATGTGCTTTTATCCTTCGTTTTAGAATGAATAACAGCTTCAATAAATCTTCCAGCTTGTGGATGATCAATCGAAGAAGAAAGGTCTCCATTTTGTGGTGAAGAAACAATTTTGCTTGCTAATGCTTGTAATCCAGTGATATTAACAGCACTGTTTTTGGTGATGATAACTCCAACACCATTGTTTACAGCACAGATCTCTAACTCGTTTGTATGGTGTTTTTTAAAAAGACTTTCGTTGGATACATTTAAAAGAATACAATTCAATGAAATCGATTCATGTTTAATTTGAAAAAATACAATGTCAGAAAGATAATCGACACCATCTTTGATCCATTTCTTTTCGCTTGATTTATTTTCAGAAAAAGCCTCTTGAATCATCGTTAGAATTTCTTCATCTTTCGATTCCAAAAAGACAGAAAATAAGGTTTTGTCTGCAAGCTCACGGCCATCAATTCGAACAGCAAAGAGTGCATTGGAAGGTACATATGCAACATTCTTGTTTTCATTCGATTCAAGAATTCCTTGAGAAAAAAGCAAAACCATCCAAGCGATTGAAAACAAAACAATCGTAGATAAAAACGTGGCAATAGCTTTTTTAAATTGCATGGAACAAAAGTAAAGGTATTTGTTTAATAGCTACCTTTGTTCAACGATTTGAATGCTGTTTTTTTCAACAAATTGATTCAAATACAGTTAAAGTTTTCAATTGTCTTTAAATGCAAGGTTAAATTGACTAAATAAATAAAATGAAATGAAAGGATTTGCACGTTTTATATTGAAATTATTCGGGTGGAAAATTGATCCAAATCCACCAGAAGGTGTTAAAAAATTTGTTATCGCTGTTGGACCTCACACTTCCAATTGGGATTTTATTATTGGTCGCTTGGCATTCATCATGTATGGTATTAAACCAAAAATCTTAATCAAAAAAGATTTGTTTTTCCCACCAATGGGATGGATTTTAAAAGGTCTCGGTGGAATTCCTGTTGATCGTAAAAAGAACAACAACATTACTGATTATGCCGTTAAGTTGTTCAATGAACGTGAGGAATTGTGTATGGTTTTCACTCCAGAAGGAACCAGAAGTTACAATCCAAATTGGAAGAAAGGCTTTTACTATATCGCGTTAAAAGCAAAAGTTCCGATTTATATTTGTTACATGGATTATGAAAAGAAAATTGGAGGATTTCATAGTCGCTTTGAACCAACAGGAGATGTGGATAAGGATATTGCTTACATCAAAAGTGTAATGGGACAATACAAAGGACGTTTTCCAGAAAATGGGGTTTATTAAGTTTTCTTAAATTGACCAGTTTTTTTATCAAAGCCATAAGGACAATGTTTGCAACCACTTTTGCAACAATACCCACGTTTTAAATGATACTTTTCCGTGAAAATAATATAGCCTTCAGGACTCAAATAATAATCTTCTTCCGATAGATTAGGTTTCTTTGAAAATCCAGACATGTCATTGTTCATACCACAAAGTTATTTATAAACCAGCAATTAATCGTATAAATGTTTGATGTCTCAAAATCTCTACTACAAAAGCTTGAATTGAATGAGTTAAACACGCAAAACATAGAATTGTTTGTGAAGCGCGACGATTTAATTGATGAACATGTTTCTGGAAATAAATGGCGCAAACTAAAATTCAATGTGGAACAAGCAAAAACCTTGAAGAAAAACGGAATTCTAACGTTTGGTGGAGCATATTCAAATCATTTAGTTGCCACAGCAGCAGCTTGTTATAAATCGGGATTGAAAGCAATAGGAATTGTTAGAGGAGATGAATTAAATGAAGATTCAAACCCAACACTTCGTCAATGTGCTGATTTCGGAATGGAGCTGCATTTTGTTTCTCGATTGGATTACGCAGCGCGCTATGAAAAATCGTATCATGAAGAATTAAACTTTGAATTTCCAAACTACTTAATTGTGCCTGAAGGTGGTGCAAACTATTATGGAATGATTGGATGTCAAGAAATTTTAAAAGAAACTCCCAACGATTATGATTACGTTTTTGTCGCACAAGGAACAACAACAACGAGTATCGGATTAGCGTTGGCTTTGCCTGAAAAAACAAAATTGCTAGTTGTACCTGTTCTTAAAGGATTTGATTCATTAGGCGAAATGAAATCTTTGTTGGGATACACAGGGTTTGAATCATCAATGATCGATGACGTATTGGCAAAAGTGAAGGTTTTAGATGAGTATCATTTTGGTGGTTATGGAAAATACACAGTTGAGCTACTCGATTTCATGGAACGCGTATTTTTGGAAACAGATCTACCTTTAGATCCAATTTATACAGGAAAAGTACTCTTTGCAATTCAAGATTGGCTTTTAAAAAATGACATTAAAAATAAACGAGTACTGTTTGTTCACACGGGAGGAATTCAAGGTGGAAAAATGATTGCAAAAAAAGAAGGTAGACGTTTTTGTTAACATCTACCTTCCTATTAAAATATCATATTTAATTATAGTCTTCCTCGTCCACCTCGCCATCTAAACAATCGACGGTCATGAATGTAGCTACTTTTGTCAACCATTAATGAGTATTTTAAATACAATTCAAAACCACCTTGGGCACGTGTATCACTACTCAGTTTTGAAACATTTATATCATAACTTACACCAACTTTGAATCCATAGAATTTATAAGCAATGGTTGCAATAAATGCATCTTTCCAACGTAAATAAAATCCGTAAGAAATAAATGATCGTTGAACATAATCGGTTCTTCTAGAACTTTCAAACAATTCGTGATCAAAGTTAGAACCAAGAAGAACATTGTAATTTGGTCCCATCAACGAAACTAAAATGGATGGTGAAATACCAAATCTTCTGTCAGGTTGAAAATAGGTTCCACTTGCATAAATGTTAATGTTCTTATACAATTTATCACCCGTTGAAGTAAACGAAAGGGAAGGTGAAGTCAAATGGTTTACACTAAATCCAATTTTTAAATGCGATTGATTATCCGATTGATATTTGTATTGTAATCCAGCACCAATATCAAAAGCAGATGCTGTTCCTTGAATGATTTCACCACTAGAGATTGTTTGGTCAAAAGTTGAACCATTCCATTGATTATCCCATGTTTGATTTCCTGTTCCTAAACTTCTTGAAACAAATCCAGGTGAAATACCAATGGAGAAAAAACTATTTCGATCTAGTCCAATGTTATAAGCAATTGGAACAGAAATAACATTTGAAGTATAACGAATATCACCTGTTTGATCATTTGTGAAGTTCAGTCCTACACCCAAGTGACTTCCCGTCTTCTTAACTTTCATCAATTTTGCATCAAATGAAAAAGTATTTGTGCGCAAAGCATTCCCATTTAAGGGTAACCATTGCATTCTGAAGTTAGTTAAAAAACGTACATCTTCATCCATTGATGCAACAGCAGCAGGATTAATACTTGATGCATTTTCATTCCACATGGTTAAGTGCTTGTCTTGTTGTGCAAATGTATTCGCTGACCATGTCAAAGCTAAAATACCGAGTATGTTTAATTTCGTTTTCATGATCTTATTTAACTAAAGTTACATTACCATTGACATTTCCAGAAGATCCGTTCACAAGTAGATATTCTAGAGTATAAACAAACGTTGCAGAATTTTCTGCTTGACCTTTCACTTTGCCGTCCCATCCATCTTTTTGGTCAAGTGACTCAAAGACCAATTGTCCGTAGCGATTGTAAACACGGAAAATCATGTTGGTAATCCCCAATCCTTTTACATATAAAATGTCATTTTCGCCATCGTCATTTGGAGAGAACATTGTTGGTACACCAATATATGCTTGATAATCTACTGTTACAATTACATTCGCACTTGCTTGACATCCTTCACTTGTTGTAGTTGTGGCAGTGAAAACTGTTGTAATCACAGGCATTGCTTCTGCTAATGTGCAATCAAATACGATACAATCAAGAATACTTCCTTGTGTATTTGGTGTCCATGACCAAGTTATTTCTCCTTCAGAAGCTGTAGCACTTAAATCAGCTACACCACCCATGTCAATAATGGTGTCATTTCCAGCAACAATCGTTGGTGAAGTCAAGACTTCAACATTTTGAGAGTAACTGTTCGTTCCAAAACTATTTGTAGCGGTCAAACCGACAGCATACGTTCCTGGTGTACTGTAACAAACTTGTCCAGGAGTAGGTCCCGTATAGGTTGCAGGAGTTCCTCCAGGGAAGGTCCACGTGTAAGTAGTTGGTCCTGTAGATGTTGATGTGTTGCCGAAGGTGATGCAGTCATCAGGACAAATGATATCATCAGAAATACTAAAAGAAGCAGTTGGTGAACTACAAGCAGTAACTGTAATTTGAATCGTTTGGTCATCTGTACCATTGTCATCGGTTACTTCTAACCAAACGTTAAAAGTACCAACAGTGTTAAATTGAATAGAATGAGGTCCAGCTGTATTGGCCGTTCCTGGTAATCCACTTCCGAATGACCATGTCCAAGAGTTGATATTTGTTCCAGTACTTGCATCATTAAAAATTAATGATTGTCCGGCACAAACAGTCAAACTTGAAGCATTAATAATGGCAGTTGGACCTGCGCATGCAGTTACCGTGATTGTAAAATTGGCAACATCATTTGGACAAGGAGCCGTTCCTGCAACAGTATATGAGAATGTGTATGCCCCAGGAGTTAATCCTGATGCATCAAAAACTCCAGAACCAACTGTTAATTGTCCACTTGGAACAGCAGTTGTTTCAGCCCAAGTTCCTCCACCTGTTGATCCAGATA
>JBDKHH010000165.1:0-9224 GCA_039797785.1 Bacteroidota bacterium
CGTAGCCCCAAAGGTCTTTACGCACAACTTCATGCATCTTCTCTGCAAATGCTTCTGCCAATCGATCTGCCAAGGCTTTCAATAGAATTGAATGATAATCATCGTGGTCTTTTTCAAATCGTTCGATGTGCTCTTCTATTCCATGTCCCGTCGTTACAACAAATCCACCAACATAATCGTTGATTCCAGATGATTTTGGCGCAATGAAATCGGCTAACGCAACATTAGGTTGACCATCTGCCTTTTTTGTTTGTTGACGCAATGAATGCTGAACAGACAAAACAGTTGTGCGTGTCTCATCCGTATAAATCTCAATATCATCACCAACAGCATTTGCAGGGAATAATCCAACAACTGCTCGTGCTTCCAACCATTTTTCATCAATGATTTGCTTCAACATCGTTTGTGCATCTGCATACAATTTCGTCGCTTCCACACCAACAACCTCATCTTTCAGGATAGCGGGAAATTTCCCGTGTAATTCCCAAGTTTGAAAGAAGGGAGTCCAATCGATATAATCAACTAATTGTTGCAGTGGAAAATCTACAAATTGTTTCACACCAAGTTCAGCTGGAACTGCACAATCTTCTTGTTTAAAGTCAATTTCCAAGGCATTCTTACGCGCTTCTTCAACTGTCAGCAACTGTTTTGCTCCACGGTGTTTCTCGTGATGCTCACGAACGCGTGTATATTCTTCTTTTAAGTCAGACACAAACAACTCTTTCTTTGGCCCAAGCATACTTTCAACAACTGTTACAGCTCTCGAAGCATCTAGGACATGAATCGTTTGACCTTTTGTATAATGTTGATCTATTTTAACAGCCGTATGAACTTTGGAAGTCGTTGCTCCACCAATCAACAATGGAATCGATAAATTGGCACGTTCCATTTCTTTGGCAACGGTTACCATTTCATCCAATGAAGGTGTAATCAAACCACTTAAGCCAATTACATCTACCTTTTCATCAATCGCTGTTTGTATAATTTTTTCGAATGGAACCATTACGCCCATATCAATCACTTCGTAGTTATTACAACCCAATACAACGCCAACAATGTTTTTACCAATATCGTGCACATCGCCTTTTACCGTTGCCATCAATACTTTTCCAGACGAAGAACGAACGCCATCTTTTTCAGCTTCAATGAACGGAAGTAAATAAGCAACTGCTTTTTTCATTACACGAGCAGATTTCACTACCTGCGGCAAGAACATTTTTCCACTTCCAAACAAATCACCAACGATGTTCATTCCATCCATCAAAGGACCTTCAATAACTTCAATTGGTCGGGTGAATTGCTGTCTACATTCTTCAACGTCTTCGTCAATGAATTCAACTATCCCTTTCACCAAGGCATGCGATAAACGTTGGTTTACTGGAACATTTCTCCATGATAAATCGACTTCACGTTTTTTACCGTCACCTTTTACCGTTTCAGCGTATTCAAGTAAACGTTCTGTTGCATCATCACGACGGTTCAACAAAACATCTTCCACGTACACCAATAGTTCTGGTTCAATATCAGAATACACCTCAAGCATCGTTGGATTCACAATTCCCATGTCCATTCCGTTCTGAATCGCATGGTACAAGAAAGCTGCATGCATTGCTTCACGCACTTTGTCATTTCCACGGAACGAAAACGAAACATTCGATACACCACCGCTCACGTGTGCGCCAGGTAAATTTTCACGAATCCATTTTGTTGCGCGGAAGAAATCCAATGCGTTGTTATTGTGTTCTTCCATTCCCGTTGCAACAGGGAAAATATTTGGATCGAAAATGATGTCGTCTTTAGCAAAACCAACTTGATTCACCAAAACATCATACGAGCGTTTACAAATTTCAATTCGACGTTCGTAGCTATCTGCTTGACCGTCTTCATCAAAGGCCATTACGATAACTGCAGCACCGTAACGTTTAATTTTTGTGGCTTGTGCAATAAAGTTTGCTTCACCTTCTTTCAATGAAATCGAATTCACGACTCCTTTTCCTTGAATACATTTTAATCCAGCTTCAATGATTTCCCATTTCGAGCTATCGATCATAATTGGAACGCGCGCAATATCAGGTTCAGATGCAATTAAATTTAGAAATTTCACCATCGCTTCTTTTCCATCAATCATCCCTTCATCCATATTGATGTCGATGATTTGCGCCCCTCCTTCTACTTGATCTCTCGCAACAGCCAATGCTGCTTCAAAATCTCCTTCTTTGATCATGCGCAAAAAGGCACGAGAACCAGTTACGTTTGTTCGCTCACCAACATTCACAAAATTGCTTTGAGGTGTAACGATTAAAGGTTCAAGTCCTGATAATTTTAAGCTTGCTTTATTTTCTTCTGACATTGTATTTCGTGTAATTTCTATTTGTCTTTGGGAATTTTTCAAATCTTCCCTGTCTGTCCAAAGGCAGGAAATTCTCAAATATTCAAATCTTCAAATTAAATGAATCAATCTTGTTTCACAGCTCTTGGCTTGTAATTCTTCGCCATGTCTGCAATTGCTTTAATGTGATCTGGTGTCGTTCCACAACAGCCACCAATGATGTTCACCAATCCTTCATCCAAGAATTCTTTGATTTGAACTGCCATTAATTCTGGCGTTTCATCGTATTTTCCGAATTCGTTTGGAAGACCAGCATTTGGATGCGCACTTACACCAAACGGTGCTTTTTGATCCAACACTTGCAAGTATGGGCGCATCATTGAAGCACCCAAGGCACAATTCAAACCAATCGTCAATAAAGGCATGTGCGAAACTGAAATCAAAAATGCTTCTGTTGTTTGTCCTGTCAATGTTCTTCCACTTTGGTCGGTAATTGTTCCAGAAACCATGATAGGCAATTTCGTGTTGCGTTCGTTGTACACCTCATCAATCGCAAACAAAGCCGCTTTTGCATTCAAGGTATCGAATACTGTTTCAACTAACAAAAGATCTACTCCTCCATCCATCAAAGCGTTCACTTGCTCTTTGTAGGCATTTACCAATTCATCAAAGGTAATTCCACGGAAACCAGGATCATTTACATCTGGTGAAATAGAAGCTGTGCGGTTTGTTGGTCCGATTGAACCAGCAACAAATCTCGGTTTATCTGGATTCAGCGCCGTAAATTCATCTGCTACTTCTTTCGCGATTTTGGCCGATTGAAAGTTAATATCGTACACATACTTCTCTAAGCCGTAATCTGCTTGTGCAATCCACGTTCCTGAAAATGTGTTTGTTTCAGCAATATCAGCACCTGCTTCGAAATATTTACGGTGAATATCTTTGATGATTTCCGGACGCGTTAACGACAATAAATCGTTGTTTCCTTTCAAGGGTTTATCATGGTTTTCAAACCAACCTTTGCGAAAATCTTCTTCTTCTAGTTTGTGACGTTGAATCATCGTTCCCATTGCGCCATCTAGCACGAGAATACGATCTTTTAAAATTGTTTCTATTGACATCATAGTATAAATACAATAAACTATGAACTAAGGGAAGTACGAACGTACACCAACTTATCTTTACCCGAATTAAATCGGGATTGGATTTGGCACCTTCTCTTAAGCGAGGGTTGCCAAGGTTTCGCAGGGCCTAATCCCTCCACCTTTCTTCATAAGTTTATTTAAATGAACTGGCACAAAATTACTTCGAATTTTAGACAAAGCAAACTTTTCAAGGATTCATTTAATTTTTTCGTATTTTTCATTGCTCAAAAAGTTAAAATCGAGTATCAAAATGATCAAGTTTTTAAAAGGATTTGGATATGCCTTCTCTGGGCTCTGGCAATTGCTATTGCATGAACGCAATTTCAAAGTGCATATTCTAGCGCTGTTTGTTGTCATTTCTGCTGGATTTTATTTCCATATCACTTCATCGGAATGGCTCATT
Source organism: Bacteroidota bacterium (assembly GCA_039797785.1). Taxonomy (GTDB): domain Bacteria; phylum Bacteroidota; class Bacteroidia; order Flavobacteriales_D; family Crocinitomicaceae; genus M0103. The sequence continues at coordinate 3,878 of JBDKHH010000165.1, forward strand.
GTACTATTAATTTCCGCGCTTGTCTTGGCATTGGAAGCAATCAATACGGCGATTGAAAAACTGTGTGATTTATATACAACAGAAACACATCCTCAAATAAAACGCATCAAAGACATTGCAGCAGGAGCTGTTCTTATTTCAGCTATATTTGCCCTTGTCATTGCAATCGTCATCTTTAAAAAATACATTCTAATATTGATCTCATGAAACTACTATTTATCTTCCTATTATTTTCTGGAATTACACTTGCGCAACAAACCATCAATGGTTCTATCACGCATGGCGGTTTAACGCGTACGTATATTTTATATGTTCCTGCGAGTTATTCAGCTGGTACACCAGTTCCTTTAGTCTTTAATTTTCATGGTTATACGAGCAATTCAAATGAACAAATGTTGTATGCAGACTTTCGTCCGATTGCTGACACGGCAAATTTCATCCTAGTTCATCCGATGGGAACACTTGATGGTTCAAATCAACCGTATTGGAATTCTGGTTGGGGAGGAAGTGTTGATGATATTGGATTTACGAGCGCATTAATCGACTCATTATCGGCTGATTATTCGATCAATCCAAATAGAATTTATAGCACTGGAATGTCAAACGGTGGTTTTATGAGTTACACGTTAGCGTGTGAATTAAGTGATCGTATCGCGGCAATTGCGTCTGTAACAGGAACAATGAATGTCAATCAATCTGCAACGTGTAGTGCACAACATCCGATGCCAGTAATGGAAATTCACGGAACTGCTGACGCAACTGTTCCTTACACTGGAAATGCAGCAATGGCTTCAATAGCAACTGCCATGAATTATTGGGTTAATTTCAACAATTGCACATCGACACCAACCGTTACACCCGTGACGAATACATCGACGACAGATGGTTGTACGGCAGAACATTCTGTTTGGTCGAATGGAGACAATGGTGTTGAAGTGGAACATTACAAAATCATTGGTGGTGGTCACACATGGCCAGGTGCACCAATTGCAATTGGCGTAACGAATTATGACATCAATGCTTCAAAATTAATTTGGATCTTTTTCTCGAAATACGATTTGAATGGAGCAATTGGTCCTGTTGGAGTGAATGAACTTGCACAAAATAAACTTTCTGTTCATCCGAATCCAAGCACTGATTTCATTGCGATTGATGGAGTTGAAGACTTAACTGCTATCGAACTTACTTCGCTAAATGGTCAGAAGATCAACTGTTCGGTTGAAAACCAGCAAATCGATATTCGTTCGTTAGACAAAGGCGTTTATTTTATTTCGATTGACGGAACTGTGGTTCGTTTTGTGAAGCTGTAAGCGTAGATTTTAAACCAACTTTTCGATGAAAAACAAATATGCACTCATTTCAATCCATGCACTTGTGTGGATTCTTGTGCTCTTTGTACCGTTGGTTTCTGTTTATCAAATGCTCGATTCCTTTTTGCCAAAATCGAGTATTGAGCCATTCATCCCAGTCATTCTTTTGAGTTTAATGCTGATATCACTCTTCTACATTAACTATTTACTATTAATACCAAAGCTATTTCATACAAAGAAATACCTGTTCTATGCCATTGCACTTGTCAGTCTGATCACAGCTGCAGTTTTGTTTTCTAGAGTCGTTTTGTATTACATTAACTTTGGACCTGATAGCTTGCGCTTGTATAATCCAATTTTAACAAAGGTTGTTCCCATTGCACGATTAAATGCATTTTTAATGCTTCTTTTCGTATTGGTTGGTTCAATTTTGCTTTCTATTCACAACCGCTTAAAAGAGATAGAACAGGAAAAAATAAGTGCACAACTAGCGTCTTTGCAATCCCAAATTAATCCCCACTTTCTTTTCAATACCTTGAATAATATTTACGCTACAGCGATTGATTCTTCGCCACAAACAGCTGAAATGATTGGTAAATTATCGCAAATGATGCGGTATACAATGAAGGAAACACAAAAAGACCTTGTTAATCTAAAAGATGAAATTGAATACGTTGATTGCTTCATTGAGTTGCAAAGGTTGCGACTGGATTCGAATGTACAGTTAACGTTCGAACATGAAGGTAATTTTTCTGACTTTCAAATTGCTCCAATGCTGTTGATTCCTTTCGTTGAAAACGCATTTAAACATGGTGTAAATTCAGAGGAAAATTCGCTCATAAACGTCGAGGCAAGAATCAATACAAACCATTTCGTATTTAACGTTCAAAACAATAAGGTTCAAAAACAATTGGATATCAACGAACACAGTGGAATTGGTATTTCGAATACAAAAAAAAGATTGGAATTACTTTATGGAAACAGACAAGCCTTAACGATTAGTGAAACCGAATTCGATTTTAAGGTTCAATTAACCATCGATCTATAATGATACGCGCAATTGCCCTAGACGACGAGCCCTTGGCTTTAAAAGTAATTGAATCATTTTGCGCTTCAAATGAACGAATCGTTCTTGTCAAAACATTTACCAAACCTTCCGAAGCGCGCGAATTTTTAGCAACAAATGAAGTTCACTTAATCTTTTGCGATATACAGATGCCTTCAATCACTGGCATCAATTTCGTTCGTGAATTAACATCAAAACCAATGATTATCTTCACAACTGCATTTAGTGAATATGCAGCGGTAAGTTATGAGCAAGCCTAAAAGACCGCCGTGCAACCATCGAGCCGACTCAAAAACGACCAGATTTGTTTGTCGACACTCATGCCATATCAAGGTTTTAAACATTGTCCTAACGCACATTAAAAAAAATAGTTTTAGCCTGACCTCATTACTATATTGGGGTTTGCCCCCTCACACAAGCCGACACACTATCAAACCCCAAAAGAGCCAATTCACCACCGCACCAGTTGATTTTCGTTATATTTTTAAGTTTTTTCAAAAAAACTTAAAGGAATAAATATAATTAGACTATCTTTGTTAGTGAGTATTCACTTACTTAAAATATAGACAAGATGAATGGTAAAAACAACATTGCAATAGGCTTCCTGACGATGGGGCTTTTTATGGCTTACGGCTTTCTATTAATCTACCAACGTGACTTCGCACCGGGGAAAGAAGAATGGGTAAACTCATACAGTGTCGGCAAGCACTTTGAAAGTAGATTAGCTCACGTTCACGGGAACTTGTTTGCCTTTCTAAATATACTAATTGGCTATTTGCTATTGCATTTTAGAGACAAGCTCCAAAACGTAAAAGTCATTTCTTGGTTGGCACTTACTGGTTTGTTAATGCCAGTAGGAATATTATCAGAAGTGTATTTTGGAGTGCCTCCCGTTTTAGTGTTAATTGGTGCAATTGCCATGACCGCATCTGTAATTTGGTTAGGAGTTGCCTTTTTGAAAATGAATACATTAACTCAAAATAAATAGAGCAAATGGAAACAAATAACAAAAACTTAGAAACCTTAATTAAGTTGAGACACTTATCAGAAGGTTTAAATTCAAATTGGGAAGCGTTAAACACGGCAAAAGTTAAAGTAACTCATTTGCTTGATGAGGCAAACAACATTGTAAAAATGTTTGGAAGTGATTTAGGCAAAAGCAAATTTCAGGAAGATGTAAATTCAATTGCTTCATTGAGAGATAAAATTGAATCTCAATTAGCCAATTTCAAAAATAAGATTGAAAGCCAATTTAGTAGTGATAGTTCGGAGATTTATCAAGATTTTCTGTCAAACACAAAATCTATTTCTGATTTGTTTGTAAAAATTGGCAAATATCCTGATGATCACTTTTTAGGGATGAGCAGTGCGGATTGGTTTGGAGTGTGGGCTGTAATACAGTCTAACATCTATACTGTTCAAGGCATCGGTCATTCTGCATTTGTTCAACTACAGATGTTTGAAAATTTTAGTAAACAAGAGATTGACGATCTTACAAAAGAGATTATAAAATACATTCCAAAATCTTATCATATTGAAGATGCTATTCAATACAAACAAGAGTATATCAATGCTTTAACTCAAATGGAAGAAGAAGCGAATAAAAAAGATAATCTTTGGGATCGTTTTTTAAATTTATTAGCGGGAAATATTCCATTTAAGCAAACTCCGCAGGAACGTGTAATGATGATGCGATGGGTAAATGGTGAGAAAGGCGAACTTTAAAAAGCGAAAAAATGACAACAGAAACAATTTCTGACAGACAACTTGAAATTATTGAAGCCGCAGGAAAAATATTGTCTGCTTCGGGAATAAGTGGGCTAACAATTAAGAACTTGGCTAAGGAAATGAAATTTTCTGAAAGTGCCATTTACAGGCATTTTACAAGCAAGGAGGAAATCATAATTGCATTACTTGAGTATCTTGCGCAAAGTATGGATGAACGCTATACTAATGCGATTAAAAGTGAACAATCACCCGAAGAAAAATTTAGAACGCTATTTCAAAATCAATTTTCATTTTTTAACAAGAATCCTCACTTTGTAGTAGCGGTATTCTCAGACGGATTATTGGAAGAAAGCCTAAGAATCAATGAAGCTATTTCTAAAATAATGAGTGTGAAAATCAAACACTTGACGCCTATTATTACGGAAGGGCAACAAAAAAATATTTTCACTAATTCTATTACTTCTCAGGAATTAATTCATATCGTGATGGGCACTTTCCGATTACAAATGTACAAATGGAGGGTTTCCAACTTTCAATTTGACATCATCCGAAACGGTGAAAATTTAATACATTCAGTATTAACACTTATGGAAGCAAAATGAAAAAATACATTCCATACATTATCGCTACAGTTTTGACTGCGTTTGCTTTGCTGACCTTATTCCTAAGTATGTCAGTAATTTTTGATTTATTTGGTGTTAGAGCCAAAGAGGGCAATTATGTTCTTTTTGTAGTTTGGTCAAACTTCATAAGTAGCATTCTATATCTTTTTGCAGCTTATGGGTTTATTAAAAACAAGAAATGGACTACTATACTCTTAGTAATTTCAACACTCCTATTAATCGCAGCGTTCATTGGTCTTAAAATTCACATCAGTTCAGGCGGTATTTATGAAACAAAAACTATTGGAGCAATGATTTTTAGAATTTCCGTGACCTTTGTATTTGCAATCATTGCATATCTAACAATAGCAAAAAAGAAATTATGAAGAAGGTAGCAATTTTAATTCCAGCAATCAGTTTGTTGCTTTTCAGTTGTGGAAATACTTCTAACGAAAAATCAAAAGAGCAATCCGAAACTGTTTCTAACAAAGAATCTCTGCACAACCATGAAATACAAACCATCAACCTGAATAAAGGCGAGAAATGGCTTGTAGAGCCAACGATGCTTTCTCTTATCCGCAAAATGGAACGTGAAGTCCTTGATTTTGACCAACAAAGTTTTACCCAACTCGGCCATCAAC
>JBDKHH010000166.1:0-2812 GCA_039797785.1 Bacteroidota bacterium
TAACTTCACATTGTGGAATACTTGCAACACCACCCATGTTCATGGCGTCAGTTACGATCAATCCTTTGAAACCATATTCTCCACGTAATAATTGCGTTACAATCACTTCTGAAGTCGTTGCGGGCAATCCTTTCGTATCGTATTTTGGATTGTTCATGACACCAATGTGTGCAACCATAATAGATAAAACACCATTTTCAATTAAACTTGGGTAATTTCCAATTTCTTTCAATTCACCGTCAATCATTTGAAGCGATTTGTGCGTATCACCAGAAACCAATCCGTGACCTGGGAAATGTTTTGCTGTTGCAACAATGTTTTTCTTTTGCGTTTCTTCGATGAAGGCTTGCGACCAAGGAATAATGTTCGCTGGAACTGCTCCAAAACTTCTGAAACCAACTGTTTTGTTTGGTGACATATCTACAACTGGAGAGAAGTTGTAATTGATTCCAATCGCATTTAATTCATCCGAAATCGTATTTGCCACTTGGCGCACTTCATCAACTGTTTTTAATTCGTTGGCTTTTTTCACTGGTGTTGAACCAATGATTTTACGGTTTACCAAACTTGGCTCGGCATCCGCTGAATATAAGAACGGTAAATTTCCAAGTGTGTCATTCATCGCTTCAAAGTTCTTAATCCATGAAGTGAATTCTTCTTTTGTACCATTCAACATCAAAACTCCACCAATAATTCTGTCTTTGATGTGACTTTTAATCGTTGCTTCCGTTTGACCTAAACGTCCAACTGCTGGCATCACCAATTGCGCAACAATAGCAGTATCGTCCAATGTTGCAAAAACACGTTCTACTTCTTTGTCCAAGGCTTCATTCTCAGAAAGGAAATCTGTCAATTTAAACTCAACTTTAACTTCTGGTTGCTCGCGCTTAACCGGTTGTTCTTTCTTTTCTTCATTTTGTGCGCAACTTTGAAAAAGCACAGCACACAAAGCTGGTACGATAAATAATTTATTCATTAGAGAATATTTTGTGTAAGTATTTGCCAAAAGTAACCTTCTTAAAGCTCTTAAATGGCATGATATCTTCTGTTTTTTGAACAGTCCCATTGTCAATAACCATACCATAACCCTTTATGACATTCTTTAATTTTCCATCTGAAAGTTTTGATGTTAGTCCAAATCGCAAGTCATAGAAGTACAAAGAATCCTCTGTTTGAACAGTTGTGTAATAACCGTTTGAGATGAAATCCAATTGTTTTGCATAGTTTTTTCCTTTCCATTTCACCTTGTAAAGTGACGTTTTATCTTTTTGAATTGTATCAATGTCTTTTGGGTTAAATTCATAAAAAATAGATTTATAACCAACATAATAGTTTTTATCATCTTCGGTCAATACCATCCAATAAAAGGATGTTAGTGGCATCGGAGTCACCATTGGGTTTGTTGTTTTCATTCCGTTTTCTGCAAAATAATTCGTCGCATTCGAAAGAATAAATAGTTTCACAACAACTCCCCAAAGCAAATAGGCGGAAGAATAATAAATTCCGGCCATATTCCATTTTTTGCGTTTTGGATTATCGCGCTTCATGAACAAAGCAACAAGTAATGTAATCATGAATGGAACTGTGTAAAGTGGATCAATTACAAAAACAGTATTGAAAGTAATGCGCAAACTAAAAGGCCACAAGAATTCAGTTCCATAATTGGTGAAAATATCAAGTAATGGATGCGTTACAATTCCTAAGAAAAACAGCCACATCCACGTTTTTTGTTCGTAGCGTTTTTTATATAAACGATGAATGAGCCAACCGAGTAGTGGACCCATTAAAATAGCGAAGACCAAAGAATGTGAAAATCCGCGGTGAATCAAAGCTGCATCAATCGGATGATAAAATCCGCGTAAAAAAACATCTAAATCGGGAATCGTTCCTGCAATTGCGCCCCAAAAAGCTGCTTTTGCCCCCATTTTTCTTCCTGCGACTGCTTCCCCAACAGCGGCGCCTAAAACTATTTGCGTCAATGAATCCATCTTTGTTTGTCTTTTTTTGAAATTGAATTTGTGTTTATTCTTAACAGTTTATGTGCTTGTAAAGTTCAACTTTTTTCGTAAATTCAAGAAAGATAACCTACCAAATATGAAATTAAATCGAACAATTAAAGAATGGGCGGAAGATGATCGTCCACGTGAAAAGCTTGTCTTAAAAGGAAAAAATGCACTTTCGGATGCTGAATTATTGGCCATTGTGCTTGGTTCTGGATCACGGAATCAAACAGCAGTTGAATTGGCAAAAGAACTGCTGGAATCTGCAGAAAATAATTTGGGGAATTTCTCGAAACTGTCCTTGCACGATTTAAAAAAGTTTCATGGCGTCGGAGAAGCAAAAGCGGTAACAGTTCTTGCTGCACTTGAATTGGGACGGAGAAGAAAAGACGTTGAGGTGAAAGTTCGAACCAAAATCAGTTCATCCAAGCAGGTTTACGACTACATGAAAAGTTATTTATTGGATTTGGAACACGAAGAATTTTACATTTTGTTGTTGAATCGTGCGAATGAAATTATTCGTGCAAAACAGATTTCTATCGGTGGAATGTCAGGAACAGTTGCGGATGGTAAATTAATTTTTAAATCGGCGATTGAAATGAATGCACATGGATTGGTATTGGTTCATAATCACCCGAGTGGACAATTGAAACCGAGCGATGCCGATCGAAGTTTAACAAAAAAGATGGTGGAATTTGGAAAATACATTGATTTACCCGTCTTGGATCACGTTATTTTCACGGATTTTGGTTATTTTAGCTTCGCCGATAGCGGCATGATTTCATAAATCTCAAGTGAATTGAAGAAACGAA
>JBDKHH010000167.1:0-4535 GCA_039797785.1 Bacteroidota bacterium
TTTTGTTGGCTCCAATGGAAGATGTGAGCGATCCACCATTTCGTGCCTTGTGTAAAAAACATGGTGCCGATTTGATGTACACAGAATTTATTTCCTCAGAAGGTTTGATTCGTGACGCTGCGAAAAGTGTTCAGAAAATGGACATTTACGAATACGAACGTCCAGTTGGAATTCAGATTTTTGGCTATGATATCGAATCGATGCGTGAAGCAACGAAGATTATTGAAAAAACGAATCCAGATATTATCGATATCAACTTTGGTTGTCCGGTGAAAAAAGTGACGTGTAAAGGTGCTGGTGCTGGAATGTTACAAGATATCCCGAAGTTGGTTCGAATGACTGATGAGATTGTAAAAGCGACGAATCTTCCTGTTACCGTAAAAACACGTTTAGGATGGGACGACCAATCGAAGTTTGTTGTGAGTACAGCTGAGAAACTACAAGATGTTGGAGTAGAAGCAATTTCGATTCACGGACGCACACGTGTACAGTTGTACAAAGGTGATGCTGATTGGACATTGATTGGTGAAGTGAAAAACAATCCGCGTATGCGTATACCAATTTTTGGGAATGGTGATATTGATACACCAGAAAAGGCGGTTGAATACAAAAATCGTTACGGTGTTGATGGGATCATGATCGGACGTGCAAGTATCGGTTATCCATGGATTTTCAACGAAGTCAAACATTTCATGGAAACAGGAACACATTTGGCTCCTCCAGGAATTCGTGAACGAGTAGAAGCAACCCGTGAACATTTATTAATGAGTGTCAATTGGAAGGGTCCAACCTTAGGTGTTGCCGAAATGAAGCGACATTATACGAACTATTTCAAAGGAATTTCTCATTTCAAAGAGCTGCGCATGAAATTGGTAACCTCTTTCGATTTAAATGAAATCTTGGAAACATTGGATTACATTGCAGAACACGAAAGTGAGTTTCAGTTTGTATAATTAAATTGAGAATGGTTTTATAAAAAACGCTCTATTTCTTAAGTGCGTGTTGCATACTTCTGAAAATTATGTAAGATGAGCAAACTAGCATAATTGGGAAGGATAGAAATAATTCATAATCTCCAATTTCACTTATAATGTAAGTATAAAACAAACCGAGATAAAACAAAAGTGCCAGAAGGATTACGGAAATGGTTTTAATAGGCTCTTTTGTAAAATGTGCAATAAGGAAAATGGATAGAATTAACCCAATGGCAAAGTAGAATTCCATCGATTCATAACCAGAATAAGTTGTTGTAAAATGAATTTTGGATTCAATTTTCTCGACTTCTTTACTTGAATTGTCAATTGGGTGAACTGAATAAATTGATTTGAACGGCAGAAATGAAGTAGCAATTAATAGTATTACTGTTAGTATTGAAAGGTAATTGGATGTTTTTTTGTGCATTCATCTAGATTCTTGAACTAAATTAAGGAATTAATCACAAATCACAAATCACAACCGCCGTCAGGCAGCAGCGCAGCTAATCACAAATCACAAATCACAAATTGTCAGTTCCTAAACGCTTCAATCCACTCATACGCTTTATCCATCGACATAAACACTTTTGTTGGTTTCACTGGATTGTTGAAACGAATATAGAAATCGGCTAGAATTTTTTGAGGTAAGCTATTAATAACAATTGCATCTAAAATCGTGTATGAATTATTGGTAGACGAAGCCGACCATTCGCGTACTTCAGGGTCAACATCCGAAAATGAGTGAAATTCATACACATTGTAAAATAAACCACCACCATTTTCATTCAAGAATTTATAACCTTCTTCAACAACTTCCATCGTCACGCGTTCACCTTTTTTGATGATCACATGGTAAATACGATTATCATACAACCGAAAAATCGTTGTACCAATATCCTTTTCGGATACCAATCGCGTTTTTAATAGTTCGTTGAACGGCATGTTTCGTAGTTATTTTAATCTTGTTGTTAAGCGGTTCCCTAGGTTTGAAAGCCCAAAAATGTTAATTTACTCTGCAAATTAAAACATATTCCCGATTAAACCAAATATTTCTTCGATTAAAAATAGATGAATTGCTGTCAATTTATATTCGCTATTGTAGATAGATTCACTAATTTTAGTGCTCAAAATTGAAGTTTATGCAACGATATCAAAGTTACGCTCTTGGTCAATGGATTGATGGCGATGGAACAGAAACAAATTTATACAATGCAATCACTGGTGAAAAAATCGGTGAAACGTCAAGTGCTGGATTAGACTACGCCGCAATGTTGGAGTATGGACGCAAAACTGGTGGACGTGCATTGCGCAAAATGACATTCCAAGAACGCGGTCGTATGTTGAAAGCATTAGCGATGCATTTGATGACGAAAAAAGAGTTGTATTACCAAGTAAGTGCTTGGACAGGTGCAACTAAAGTGGATTCATGGATTGATATCGAAGGTGGAATTGGAAACGTATTTGCAAATGCATCTTTGCGTCGTCAATTTCCCGATTTACCATATTACGTTGATGGTGTAGCTGCTCCGTTATCGAAAAATGGTTCATTCATCGGTCACCATATCATGGTTCCAAAAGAAGGTGTTGCTGTGCATATAAATGCTTTTAATTTCCCGATCTGGGGAATGTTAGAGAAAATCGCGGTGAATTTAATGGCGGGTGTTCCTGCGATTGTGAAACCGTCTGAATATACATGTTTCCTTACAGAAGTAATGGTGCGCGACATCATCGACTCGAAAATACTTCCAGAAGGATCATTGCAATTAATTTGTGGTTTAGGTCGCGGTTTGATTGATCATGTTTCAACAGAAGATGTCGTGACATTTACTGGAAGTGCGGCGACAGGAAAAATGTTGAAAGCGCATCCACGCATCGCACAAGAAAGTGTTGCCTTTAATTTGGAAGCAGATTCATTGAACGCAACAATTTTAGGAAAATATGCTGTTCCGGGGACAGAAGAATTTGATTTGTTCATCAAGGAAACGGTGAAAGAAATAACGGTTAAAGCAGGTCAAAAATGTACGGCTGTTCGACGCATTATCGTTCCTGAAGATTTAATTGACGAAGTAGAAAAAGGAATTGCAGCACGTTTGGCAACAACGAAAATTGGAGATCCAAGTGTTGATGGTGTTCGCATGGGTTCTTTAGCAACACGCATGCAAGTGGATCGCGTTCGTGCAAGCGTTGAAGAATTAGCAAAATCGCAAGACATCGTTTTTGGAAATATGGATGAGTTTGAAGTGTTCGGTGCAGACAAAAACACTGGCGCATTCTTCTCACCAATTTTGTTCAGAAACAATGATCCTTACAATAAAACTGCATGTCATGATATTGAGGCCTTTGGTCCAGTTTCAACGATTATGCCTTACAAAGAAATCGATGATGCAATTGAATTAGCGAAAATGGGGAAAGGTTCCTTGGTTTCGTCAATTGTAACGCCAAATGATAAAGAAGCAGCGGAATATGTTGTGGGTGCAGCAAGTATGCACGGACGTATTTTGGTTTTGAATAAAGATTGTGCGAAAGAAAGTACTGGACACGGTTCGCCAATGCCATTGTTAACACATGGTGGTCCAGGTCGCGCGGGAGGTGGAGAAGAAATGGGTGGAAAACGTGGTGTTTTACATTATTTGCAACGCACTGCCATCCAAGGTCATCCAACGACAATTACCCACATTACGCAACAATTCCAAGTTGGAGCAGAAATGCCAGAAGCGAATCCGCATGTCTTCAGAAAACACTTTGAAGAATTAGTGATTGGTGAAACGGTATTTACACATAAGCATACAGTTACAGAAACGGACATTGTAAATTTTGCCAATGTTTCTGGTGATAATTTCTATGCGCACATGGACGCAACTTCTTTGGAAGGAACAATTTTCGAAGGAAGAGTAGCTCATGGTTATTTTGTACTGTCAAAAGCTGCCGGATTATTCGTAGATCCTAAAAAAGGTCCAGTTTTATTGAATTATGGATTGGATGAAGCACGTTTCACAAAACCTGTTTATCCAGGAGCAACAATTGGTGTACGTTTTACAGTAAAAGAAAAAGTAGATCAAGAAAAACGTTCAGAAGATGATATCGCTAAAGGAATCGTTAAATTCTTGGTTGATGTATATGACGAAACTGGTGAAACGGTAGCGTTAGCAACAATCTTAACGATGGTGAAAAAATTGGATCAGTCGAAGTAAATGATAATTTATTGTGAGTCCCTCTCTGCGAAAGTGGAGAGGGATTTTTTTGTCAAAGTTTTTGGTTTATACCAATTTTTGGTATTTTAGTGTAAATTTGAGTTTATGAGCAAAAACACATCCATTACGTTAGGTGATTATTTTGACGACTTCATTCAAACGATGTTGAAGGAAGGGCGATACAAAAACACAAGTGAAGCGGTTAGAGCAGGGTTGCGTTTATTGGAGGAAGAAGAACAAAAATCATCCAATCTAAAAAGTGCAATTCAACAAGGACTTGAAAGTGGAATGGTTGAAGATTTTAATCCAACCGAATATTTGAAGGTCTTGAAAGCGAATAGTAAAAAATGAATCAGCTTAAATTTTCCAC
>JBDKHH010000168.1:0-7429 GCA_039797785.1 Bacteroidota bacterium
AGAACAAAAAACACTAAAAATGCTCGTTTTAATCGACAACAAAGAAGTGGAAATTGAATTAACGAAAGTCGATTTGGTGAATTGGTAAGATTCAAAAGCTTTATTTACTTCCAAACAGCCATGAGATTCCTGGTACTTTGCTTTGTCTTTCTCTGCTTTTTCCTTTGTACGCATGAAGTTCACTTAAGGCTGCTTTTAACGTTAGAATCTGTTCATTCCATATAAAATGCTTTGGAATAATTTCACCAATCGTTGAGTTTTCGGTTTTATTTCGGAAAATAATTCGTTGTTGTTTGTCGTCATCTTGAGAAACTTTTGATTCAAAATAAAACTCAAAATTATTCAGATCAAGTTCTTGGAGTTGATGTTTTGAAAAATACAAATTGGTCAATTCAAAACGAATTTGTTGATCGTCTTGTTCAATTTTCACAATATAATTTGTTTTCTGATTTTTGATAAAAATGTAGACGTTCGCAATGATGACCGCCAAAACAGTTAAACCAAAATAAACTGCAGGATGATTAAATAAATATTCAATAATTGAAATTCCTGGATCATTTGATGAATCGTGCTTTCTCGATCTTGAGCTAAGAAACATTGGTCCAAAAAACAACAAGATAAATGTGCCTGTAAATGTCACTGCTGAAACCAGAACATGTTCCCAAACGATAAACGATTTACTTGACGGTTTTTTTATTTCGAGGAGTGTTTTCATTTTTATGAAAGTATAATTAGTTCAACTTCTTTTGGCGATAATCGTCAACTAAAAAGCCAACAATTAGCATCGTTAACCCACCAAAATGAAAAAGAAATGAGAATGGCCAATGTTTGATTTTGAAAAGTACTTCAAGCATCATGCATCCCATTCCAATGTAGATCATTGGATTCAATTGTTCAAAACGTTTACTAAGCTTCCCGAAAATTTCCAGACCAATCCAAACCAAGATTATTAGAATAACTGTCCACAAGTTGATTTTTACACCTGCCAAGTGGTACACTATTAAAAATCGAAGTGAAATGTAACCAGAAATCAATCCCAACTTTGTGAAATCAAGTAAGTTCTTAGCCGGTTTGTGAAGAAAACGCAAGAAATAAACACATCCAAGAACAACCAACCCAATCTTTTCGATATGCCTATTTGTGTCCCAATGCATCACTCTTGCAAGCGTACCCAAAAGCATTAAAAGCAGAATTAGTGCTAAAAGCAGATTGTATTTTTTGGAAGAGATTGTGTTCATTTCAGCGGTTTAGGATGGTAAACACTAAGTTCAAAAGTGCTGAATTCAATACCTTATGCCGCATATAAATCAATCTTGGTGCGGTCGATTTCTTCGATAAGAACTGGGTTTTTAAGCGACTTCTTGGATACTAAATCTACCTTCTTACCTAACAAAACCTCCAATTTTTCAAGAAAAGCAAAATAGTTATCAGCGTAATCCAAAACATCCAGTTTTTCTGAGAATTGAACTAAAAAATCAATGTCACTTTCATCATGCATTTCATCAGATGCTGCTGATCCAAATAATGCAAACGAATCCACCTTATGCTCTTCACAAAGCACAACAATTTCATTCATTTTATTTTCAATCAACTGATTCATCTTCAAACAAATTTACAACTTTTTATAGAAATCGTTTCATCTCAAAATCCACAATCTTCAATCCACAATCTTCAATTGTCAATCTTCAATCTTCAATCTTCAATTTGAAATTTGTAATCCTCATTCTCCCCCAGGAATCTTTTCCTCCAACACCATCTTCCCTGCTCGATCAAAATACGTGCACGTCATTTCCGATAATTTGATTTCCCATTTTTCGATTCCAGTTTCGGCACACATGTGAATGAACGTCAAATAATCTGTTTTACCTTGTTGATGCGCTAAAAGTTCAGCCTTAAAAACCACTTCATTCACTTCTTCTGCTATTTGAATCGAATCATATTTCACTGGCGATGTTACTTTTTCATTGTTCTTTCCGTGATAATCTGTGTGTCCATCAGAAACATAGGCTTCGTAATGACTAACCCCAAGTGCTTTAATTGCTTGAATGTAGGCTGGAAAATCAGCGCCAGATTTTACTTGGCTGTGTGCGTTTTGGATTTGTTCGAGTGTCATGCTGGCGATTTGTGATTTGTAATTTCCTGCCTGTCGGCAGACAGGGTGATTCGTGATTCTTGATTAGCTGCCGCGTCGGAGTGATTTGTATTTAATTTTTATCAAAAAGGATAATTTTAAAATTTTCCATTTCCTCATCACCATATTCTTTTTGAATATCAATAAGTTCATCTCTTAAAAGGTTATTTAACTCATCAAACTTAAATGAAAGTAATATTTCATAAATAAGATAATAATCTGATAAACCTATGTGTTCAATTTTTAAGAAATTCTTTAAAACTTCAATAATTTGATATTTGTACTGATTCACATTATTTTTATACAAATATTCAATGGCATAAATATTTTCCTTTTCAAAAGCTTGACTTTCTACAAGGGATAAATAGCTTTTATCATAAATTCTGTTTTCATAAATTTGTTTTCCATAGGACCACGCCGGATTTTCTAATGTAAGAATCAAACTGTCCAATTTAAGCAAGTATGTGTCATTTTGAAGGTTTTCCATGTCTTCATAATTTTCAAATTTCACTTTATTATAATAGTTGTAATATAGCTGATTTGATACTAAATCCTCTCCTTCAGAACATCCATACTTTACATTGACATGTTGATCATTTTTCAAAAACCAACTAAACGCTTCGATAAAGTAAGGATTTTCTCGTTCTATTAGACCAAAACTAGCATACGTTGCAACAACATAGTTTGTATCCTTAGTCAATTCAATAAGTTCCTTATCGCTTGCTATTTTCAACAAGGCTTCATAATTTCCATATTGTTCACTAGGTGTTCCTGAATAACCAATATTACTTCCTTGAACTTCATTAAAATTGGCTATTTCATTCCTTAATTTTATTACAGAATCATTTTCAATTTTCACATTTTCAATAGGCTGTTTTACTGTTCTTTCAGCTACTAAACTTGATCGACAAGATGTAAAAATCAATAAATTAAGAAAGATCACTATGATTCTAAAAAAACAATTTCTCATTCGCACCAATATTAAGGTTTAGTTGTTTTAAGTTAATGTGTTTTTTCTAAAATGAATATCGTTTAATTTGAAAAATGAACTATCTTTTTTTCAATTCAGTATTAATTGTCTTGATTTTATTCTTCAAATCATTTATCATATCCGATTGAATAAAATTCAATCCAATAGAATGTGTTTTTCCATTTTTCAGTATGATTTGAATAGTGTTATTTTCAGTAACGATGCTGGAAATAGTATCAACCGGAATAATCGTTTTCTTTAATCCTTTATTAATTGTAATGGCGTTATCAATTCTCAAATACCCAAAAACATAGTAACTACGGTATTGCAACACTAAAAGTATTCCAATGAATAGTGTCGGAAAGTAAATTGGTTTAATTTCATCTATGAAGACAAAAATTCCACCAGCCAAAATGCAAACAATTCCTATTGTGGCTAATATTCTTAACCAATTCTTACTTACGGGATATATTATAGAATTTGTCATATTGATCAAAACGTCACCACTCTAAAAAATGGTTTTTTGTTGTTCTAAAGTAATCATTTTTCAATTCTCAATTTTCAATTCTCAATTCTCAATTCTCAATCTTCAATTTGCAATCAATCAACAAATCAACAACAAACGGTACTCACCTGGATTTTCCTTCGGAGCGCGGTGCAAACAAGGCGGAACCTGTTGTTCGGGATGATCGATGGCCAAGCGCCAAAGATGTCCGAATCCAAGAACGTGCGGTTCTGCATCGGGCAAGGCTTGGTAATGAAGATCAAAGAAGTTATCAATTAAAAAGTCTTCAAAATCCTCTTCTCGCCCATCAAAACGATTGCGGAGTTTTTGACGAATTTCTGGAATCAAGATTTTTTGAACGGCTTGTTCGTTGGCAACAAAATCGCTCGAAGCGCCCGCGTAAGTGCACAAAAAAGTATCACTTGGAATTGGTGAACGATCTACGTGATACGAATACACATCCGTTGGAAAAAAATCGTCATCGCGCTCGTAGCATTTGATTACGTTCAAAACAGGTGCTGCACCATGTTCTGTTAACAAGTTCAAATCGTTGATTAGAATCTCGCGCGCCAACTTTCCTTGTTCGCTCAAATCCAAATCCAATAAATCTTCTTCGTCAACAACGGTAATATTCTCAAGGCATTCAAGCTTGTCTACGATTTCCGAAAAATCACCCACCAACTTACGTTCCCAACGCAGCGCATTGATTTCACCCTTAAACGTTGTGTTTACAAGGTCTTCGAAGTTCGAAACTTTAGCGATGTGTTTATCTGTGGGAGATGTTTTCATTGGGAATAGAAATATTAGAAAATGGGATTATTTCCGTTTATTCTTTTTTCTTTTTCTTTTTTCCTCCTTTTTCAGCATTCAAATTTTCTGACTTGTCGACATGCAACCAAGTATAACCAGTATTATCCGTTTTAAAAGCTGTTGTGGCGTAGTACTTTGTTTGAAGTAAAATATTAGAAAAATACTGTTTATAATACCAAACATAAAAGACGCCTCCAATTGTTGGATAATCTAATTCCGTGTAATTCAACACGATTTCTTTGGGATTATTATCAACTAAATATGCTTTGAATTTACCTTGATAATAGGATTCATCTTTTAGAATCTTAGTACCATCCGATGAAATTGTATAAACATATTCACCTCCATACACAGCATATGAATTAGGTTGAAAAGCAGGAAAAATCCATACTTGCAACGTTTGATCTGGATTTTTGCGAATATATTGATTCATCGCTAATCCGATTGAATCCGGGATGTTACCCATTTTTTCTTTTGATGTAATTATGGCTCGCGCATGTGTATTCAAGATGGCGGTGTCCACAACTTCGTAAGACCGCTTCACTTTCCAAGTTGAGTCAACGATATAGTGAAAAGCGACTGTATATTTTGAATCTGCATATTTTCCATAAACTGCATGCCAGACGTCATCTTCGGACTGAAAACAAAACCATTCTTTTCCTATGTTTCTTCGACTTTCAATTGGTTGAGCACTTACACTATCGGAAGTCCACCAAGCAATCATATCATATTCAACAAGCCATTCCGCATCATCACCCTTAGATTGGAAATCTTTAATAAAATCAGCCTGATCAAGCGATTTTTGACCAAACGTCGCTTGATAACTCATCATTAAAAGGATTGTAAGAAATAATTTAATCATTTGGGGTTATATTAAAGTTATAGGAATTGATTGTTTTTAAAATTAAGGATTTCGAGTGGATGTTTGAAAAGCAAAGAAAAATTTAAACAATTATTATATCGACCATACTGTAGAACCAAGACCTTATACGGCTGGAAGAATGCGAAAATTCGAGTAAAAATAACGTTCTCAAAACTGTAGTATTCTTGAAACTAACTTTCATTAATAAATGAATTTTCAATATTTTATTGTAGCTTTTTCCATCCCATTCTCAATCACCATCAACATTAAAAGGAATTGATACTGCTTCTGAAGTACAAATTCTATTCGGATATATATAACTAGTGAAATTTAGTCGGAAATTACCCCGTTGACTTTTTGAAAGCTTAAAAATCACTCCATTTTTCAATTCTTCTAATGAATAATCTTGTTTTGTTATTCCATCCGTAATGACGATTCCTTCCAAACTTTCAAAAATGGATGTCTTTACTTTTTCAACATCTAAGGTCACTTGTACAGTGGAGTCCGTCAATTCATTAAAATAAAAAAGACCTAGATATTCATTTTGAAAACGAAGGTCAAATTGAAGCATTCCAAATGGTAATTTTCCTAAAGAATCAAGTATTTGAGGATTTGATTGTTCAATTCGTTGATACATCACTTCATTAAAACCATGATTAAAATCAAAAATTGATTCATCGTAAATGATATCACCCGTCATTTCTAAACGAACACCATATCGTTCATAAGAATAAATTTCACATGAGGTTAAATGACCAGGTGAACCAACAAAACGCAAAGCATAATCAGTGTAGGATTTTGCTTCAACAACACCTTCACAAAAAGCACTCGAATCTGAAATATTTGGAAATTCATTCTTTACATAAAATCTCTTCATCAATTCATCGCATGATTGTGCCGATGAATAAAAACTCATCAGAAAAGAAATAAGTATTTGACTGATGCTTTTCATATTAATTCAAACCACAATGGAACGTTTATGAATTCGACTGATCTTTACTTAAAAACAGTCGTTTCATTGGTTGTTAATTCTTGTGTCATGTGCATAATCAAATTACTTTGAATTTCAGCATTCATCGTCATTTTCAATACACTATTTTTCGTTACAATTCTCTTATTCACTATATCATAAATGCATTCTCCAGAACCTCCTCCAGTTGCTGATAATTTAATTTCAGGAAGATCTGATTTCAACACGCACATCAGTATACTTTCAAAAAACGCCTTTCCCGATTCTATTCGTTTCAAAACGTATGTATATTGTATTTCTAAATTAATTTGATTTGATCCAAGTGGTATATTCATTGGTGAGTTCATCGTGACACTATCACCAATTGATAGCGCTCCACTATTAAATAGTTCTAGTGATAAACCTTCACTTAACATGTTCAGTACAAGATCCTTTTGAAGTCCAAGTCGACTGTCATCAGGTAATTCTGTAAGTTTAATTTTATCCTTCTGACTATATGTCCCTTTGAGTGATTCTCCATTTCTAATAACACCATCTGGAGCCATTCCTGTTTCTAAGTATTTAATTTCGATTGGCATACTCCCTTTATTACTTTTTCCAGTAATGTAGGCTAGTATCATTTGATTCGTATCAACCGTAATAGTTGGATTATTGTATCCTTTGCTCTTCAACCTTTCCAGAACCTCTTCTGAACCTTCAAAATTTAATTCTGTTTTTGAGATTGTTTGAGTTGTTGAGACAAAATTTGTTTCAGAATTGAATTCATTCGAAAATTCAATTTTTTCTTGACCTAAAACGATAAAAGAAAATCCTAAAGAAAGGGTTAAAAATAAGTTCTTCAAAAACATAATCATTTGTTAGAAATAAAAAAAAATACCCTACAACAACGTAAAGAAAATCACCATCAACATACCTGGAAAAACAATTACCATTGAGGCAATGCGCGCGAAGTTGAACCACGGCTTTTGGCGTTTGAAGATGAAGGTAAGCAAAGGAATTAAAAGAAAAAGTTGAAATGCTGGAAACCAGTTGAACATCGACATTTGTCTCATTTCTACGACTTCTTTTGTGGTAGTTTCATTCAATTGAGCTGAGAAACTTAACTTCTTCGGCGATCTGAAAATAGGTGAATAGGTCATTTTAAGACTACTTTCTTTTCGGTTACTCCAATCTACAATGTA
>JBDKHH010000169.1:0-18503 GCA_039797785.1 Bacteroidota bacterium
AATTGATTTTTCTTGCGTTTTAATTCTTTCGCTTCTTCAAATGACAACTTAGGTGTTTCAACTTCTTTTTGAACCTGAACTGGTATTTCTGCATGCTTCACCTTTTCTTCAGACATGTCGTGGTACATTTTTCGTTTCAAAAATTCTTGTACCCCAAAATGGTGAATTTTCAATGTTTTATCCTCAATGTCCCAAATACGATTGGTCAATCCTTCCAAGAATTCACGGTCATGCGATACCACAATGAACGTTCCTTCGTAGTTTTTTAAAGCTTCTTTAAGTACTTCTTTACTTTGAATATCTAAATGGTTCGTAGGCTCATCGAGAATTAATACGTTCGAAGGACTTAACAACAATTGGCAAAGAGCTAAACGCGTTCGTTCACCACCAGAAAGAACTCCTACTTTTTTGTCGACATCTTCACCGGTGAATAAGAATGCTCCTAAAACACTTCGTAAATCACGACGGATTTCACCAGTTGCAACATCATCAACCGTTTCATAGATTGTTTTCGTTTTATCCAAACTCTCTGCTTGATCTTGTGCGAAATAGGTAATCTGAGCATTGTGACCTAAATTTACAATTCCATCACCTTCCAACTGGTTCATGATGCGTTTCAATAAGGTTGATTTCCCAACACCATTTGGACCTAATAACGCAATCTTCTCTCCACGACCAACAGTTAAATTAATATTCTTAAAAAGTACTTTATCGCCAAACGTTTTTCCCATGTCGTGCATTTCCAAGACCCATTTTCCAGGTTGGACGCTTAAGGGAAAAGCAATCTTCATTTTAGCAACACCAACTTTATCAACCTCAATGATTTCCGTTTTTTCCAGCTTCTTAATGAGTGATTGTGCGAAGGCCGCTTTATTCTTTTTTGCTCTAAACTTATTGATTAATTCTTCAGTATGTTTAATATCCTTCTCTTGTTGCTTTTTAGCGCCTTCTAAGCGATCTAATTCCTCTTCACGTACTTGTTTATACTTTGTATACGGAAATGGAAAATCTAATACTTTTCCAAGGCTAATCTCCAATGTTCGTTTTGTAACATTATCCAAAAACAGACGATCGTGGGAAATTACAATCACCGCTCCTTCAAACTTCTGTAAATAAGTCTCTAACCAACTAATTGAAATAATGTCTAAGTGATTCGTTGGCTCATCCAGCAAAATAACATCTGGCTGATTTACCAAGATTTTTGCCAATTCAGCACGCATTTTCCATCCACCAGAGAAGGTGTTCAATTCACGGTGAATCTCGTCTTCATTAAAACCTAATCCTTTTAACGTGTTGACAATTTTCTCCTCCCACGTATATCCTTCATGTAAATTAAACTGATGATTGTACTCATTCAATTGATTCAACAAGTTCAAATACGATTCTGATTCATAATCTGTTCTACTGACTAACTGATGATTCGTATCTTCAATATCGTGTTTGAGTTTCGTCAATAGAGCATTCGACAAGTTCAAATATTCAAATACAGATTTACTTGAATCTATCTTGATATCCTGCGTTAAGAAACCAATTGTACAATCCTTTGGTTTATGAATTTTACCATCCGTTGGATTATCCCATCCGGCGATAAGGCGCATCATGGTAGATTTCCCAGCACCATTCTTTCCAACTAAACCAATTTTATCACCTTTATTGATTTGAAGACTTACATTTTCAAATAAAAATCCTTGTGGCAAATGAACGCCTAGCTGTTCCAAATTTATCATAGTGCAAAGATAGGTTTCACTATTAATTTATCCTAAAGTCCTAAAACAAAAAAAGCCCCGCATGTGCGGGGCTTTCTTTTAAAGTATTTTAATTAGAAACTCCAAACATCATGTTCTAAAGTTCTGATCTCCTCTTTAATTTTTTCTGCTTCAAATAAAGCATCAACTCCTGCTTTGTATGTGTCAATTTTTCTGTCATATACATTTGATTCTTTGTACATCACTGAAGAAAAACGTCGTTTCCAAAACAAGTCATCAAAACTCATCCATTGGGCATCATTCTGATCATTGTAAGCAAAGTAGTTATTGAATACAAAACGACAGTGTGGGAAATACAACCAGAATAATTCTTTGTATTTTCCTCCTTCTTTTGTTGCATCATAAATAACTGGCGCAATTCCAAGAATTCGAACATCTAACACTGAACGCTCTTTATCAAAGAACCAATCTTCTTTCAAGCGATATTGAACAATGTGTTCTGATAAAATCGGTGATTTCTCTTGTACAAATACTGGTGGTGGACTAATCTCTTCACCTGTAAATGGATCATACGTTACAGAATCTTCACCAATTGAATTTTTCACAGTAACATACGTACCTTCACCCAATACGTTCAAATATCCGTCAACTGAACTTCTGTAATTGTTATCAGAGTAATAATTCAATCCTGGTTGAGGAACTAAAGGGTATTTGAATTGATCTCCATCCCAAACTCCTAAACCAAATACATCGTATGGATTTTTAGGTTCGAATACAGTCAAATCACCATTTAAAATATGATGTTTAATCACTGTCCACAAACTCCAACGACTTGAATTTTTAACCCAGTTCGAATCAACATAAAAGTCAAACGGATAATACAACGGATGATTTATTTTTTCTCGCAAATCGATAAAACTCCAAACACGTTTACTCCAAACTACATCCGCTTCACGCACATGCTCGTAAGGAATCATTTTCTTTGTTGGAATATGCTCTTGAATATAAACACCATCCACTACCCCACCAGGCTGAACATTAACAGGACCTCCGTTAATCTCCTCTAACTGAGCATTCACATTTCCAAAAAAGGAAATCGAAACCGCCAAAATTAAAAAATACTTCATAATTAATAATTTTTAATCAACACTTGTTTTATTCAAAAGCATCTATCGAATTACAATTTAAACATCGATGATGAAACTTTATTTCTCACACCTGTACCAGAATAGATACAAGAGAACCCAACTTGAGAACCTTTTGGTGCTGCTTTTAAGAATCGCATTGCTTCAGCACTTAATGTACTACCTGTACCTGTAACCGTTTTCGGTGCACCAGGAATACTCATAGCCCATTGATCAACTTGGAATTTCGCTTTTGTCAATGGAATACCATCTCCATAACGTGCATACAACTGAGTTGCTGTAATAGATCCTTTCTCACCATCAGCCGCTTGTCCCCAATAAATCGAAGCTTTTGGCATTGATTTAATCATGAATTCAAAAGAACCTAAGCTAACTGTTTTGTTTGATGCAGTACTCTTACCAGAAACAGTGATTTTACATGTTTTACCAGAACCTGGAGATGCAATCCATTGCGCTCCTGATTTAGATAATGTAACACCACTACCTGAAACCGATGTTTGGTCGTAACCAGAAGCAACAGCCTCAACAACGTTTTGGTATCCACGGTAAAGTACACGCATATCAGGTAAAGAAACAGTTCCTTGTGGTTTCATAACTACAATTTTCTTTTCCCAAGGCATTGTTTTTGGAACACCTGATTTGTTCAAAATTGTAATCGTACCAGATAAATTCAACTCAGATCCACCAGCTTTAGCAGTAACAAAACCACGTCCGTCATGTGTTTCTTTTAAAGAACCTCCGTTAACAGTAACGATTGGTTGTTTGTCAGAATCAAACGCTGCCATCATTACTTCGATGTTTACTTCCTCATTTGCGTTAGCAACCTCAGGACCATACGCCAAAGCAACAATTTTGTTGAATGAATACTCACCTCCACCAACACGTCCTCTTACAAGAGCAACAGCATCAGCACGCGCAGTCAAAATCTCTTTTTGTAAAGAAGATAAAGAAGCCAAAGCCGCAACTGAAGGAGAGTGATCAAATGTTTTACCAATCCAGTGAACTTCACCTTCTTCGTTCTCTTCCATTTTCACTCGTTCTTGTTTCGTTAACGATTGATAGATTTTAATCAACGCTTCTTGATCATCAACAGCAACTGATTTCAATGATTTCTCTAATTGACCTTTCAAGTCTTTGAAATCTTTGTATTTATTGATTTTTGGATCACTGAACGAATACTTTTTCTCTGGTGTACTAGAAGAAGAAGCAATCAATTCCGATAAATCAGTACGGTATTTGTTGTAAGATTCCCACAACTTTTTACCATTTCCTGACGGATTTTTTAAGTCTTCAGCAATACCCATAACAAGCATTGGCTCATCATATTTATCCTTACCTTCAACGTGCATTAAATTCATACGCGCTGGTCTTAATGGTTCTTTTGTATTGTATGGAGAAACAATAATTGCTCCTTCACCCGTTTTAGTTACATCTTCACCACATGTTTTAAGAATTTCGATTTTCATATCATCGATCATCTTAATTTGCTCAGCAGTCATTTTATCGATTTTATCAACGACGATTAACAATGCTTTCGCTTTTTTCTGAACATCAGGAGCAGATTTATCTTCCGCTACCTCTTTTAAGTCAGATCTTTTTTCTTCACCACGACCATATTCATTCAAGTTTGAAATTTGAATATTTTCTTCGATCGCAACGAATGCGTCCAAAATTGCTTTGGATACGTTAAGAGCCAGAAGTGCGGTAAGTACTAAGTACATCATACCAATCATCTTCTGTCTTGGGGTTTCTTTTCCTCCTGCCATGATTAATTAAATTTTATTGGTTTTCAATAAATTAATGTTCAATTACATTAAAGTAACAGATTAATTAAAAATTAACCTCTAGTAATTGTCATAGCTTTCAACATGTTACCATACACGTTGTTCAAATCAGTCAAGTTTTTAGACAACATAGCCATGTTCTCTTTGTACAATCTTGTATCTTCAGCTGAAGCAGACAAGTTAGCCATCATTTCAGTAACTTGAGATTGGAATTTCTCAGTAGCCTCTAAGTGAGATGAAGAACCTTTCAATTGTAACTCATAAACATTGTTCAATGCTGCTAAGTTTTTAGAAACTTTTTGCATTTGCTCACCGAATGATTCACCTTCTTTAGTATCAGCAGTCATACCTGAAATTGATACAGAAGCTCTTTCGTAAGCAGCTGACAAGTTAGCAACTTTATCAGAAGCAGCTTGTAAGCTAGAAACATAAGAATCAGTTGCTGCAGCTGCAGAAGTAACACCTTTTAATTGTGCTGCGTTCTCACCTAAAGCTCTCATTCCATCTCCTAAACGCTCTAATAACGCTCCGTCGATTTTTGCTTCTTCTAACATTTTATCTAATTGATCAGTAATTCCGTTACCTTTTCCACCGCGACCTGCAGCTGCTGGTAATGAATCGTGATCTAAATCATCTGAATGACCTAAAGCCAATTCTGGGTACACAAGTTCCCAATTTGGATCTTCGTGAATTGGTTCGAATGCGGAGAAAATGAAGATTAATGCTTCAGTACCCAAACCAACTATTAGCATTGGCCCTGCAAACGGCCAGTGCATAATTTTAAATAACGCTCCGACGATTACTACTGCTGCACCAAATCCATACAGCTTCGCCATAAACTTTTTCCATCCTTTACTTCCTGGTTTCATAGTTTTCCTTTGTTTTAGGTTTTAATAAAAATTACTACTTTTTTGTTTGTTGTATTCTTAGCGCAATTCTATATCGCTTCGAATTTCTTCGCCACCTTCTTTGGTAATGTCACGACCACCTCTTCCTAAGTGCGTCATCACATTTCTATAACCAACATAAGACTTGGCAGTATCTTGATACTCGTATGTACGTGTAGCATTTTGTAAGTAATAACCTACATCTTTCCACGAACCTCCGCGTAAAACTTTTCGTTTCATTGATGGTGGATCCCAATCCATCGCATCATAACGGTAATCTGTATTTAAATCATGAGAAAACTCATACATTGATTCATCATACGCTGTCTCACACCATTCTGATACGTTTCCAGCCATACAATATAATCCCCATCCGTTTGGATTGTAAGAGAAAACTTTTACAGTATGGAAACCACCGTCTTCGAAGTAACGACCTCTCATTGGTTTAAAGTTACCAAGGAAACATCCAGCTTCATTTCTGATGTAAGGACCACCCCAAGGATATTGAGACATACTTAAATCACCACGTGATGCTCTTTCCCATTCTGCCTCAGTTGGTAAACGGAAATCATTCACGAATAAATCTCCCATTGCAACTAACCAAGAGTTCAATAATTGTGTTCTCCAAACCGAGAATGCTTTTGCTTGAACCCAAGTTACTCCAACGATTGGATAATTATCATACGCTGGGTGCCAGAAATACATGTTTGTCATTGGATCGTGGAACGAATATGTAAAGTCACGAACCCAACACAATGTATCTGGATAAACGTTAATAATCTCATCGATAATAAAACGTTGACGATTCTCGTGTCCACGGATTGCATTGTTTTGACCTTTCTTATTGATCACTTGACCTAAATCCAAATCTTGACCAACTGGCTCCTCTGTAAACGGATGAACTGGATTTTCTAACGTTCTATGTTCATCAACAGTTTTGTTACCATCTTTATCATAACCATTAGGGGTAATGTTTACACGTCCTCTTTTTGCAGCTTCGCGCAAATCAATCCAGTAGTAACGGAACATCAATTTACGTACATCAAGTTCACGTCTTTTATAGTATCGCTCTGGTTGAGGATAATACATATCAGCAAGAACTGGCACTACATCTGGATCAGAATAATCAATTCTTCTATCCCAATTCAATGAAAAAATCGAACGATTCAATTCACGATCAGATGGATCATATTCTACGTATTCCAATGCACCTTCATCGAAGTACATGTCAGCGTAGTTAATCCAACGCTCAGCGTCTTCATCTTCCTCTAAACCTGCATAGATTTTTTCTCTAGCAATTGAGTCACGTACCCATTCTACGAACTGACGATACTCATTGTTTGAAATTTCCGTTTGGTCCATGTAAAATGCTTGAACAGAAACAGTCTTCGCACGTGTTTGGTGCAAAAACGGTACGTCCATGTCATTCTCCCCCATCTGGTAGGAACCAGCAGGAATATAGACCATCCCCATAGGGATCTCAGGATGATATACAGGTCTCCCCATCGCGCCTGTAAGGTGTCCAGTTCTTGTACTACAAGAAGCTAACACAACACCAATTACTCCAATTAACAAAAGTTTTTTCATTCTACCTCTTTTTTATCTTCCGGACATCAAAAAATTAACATTCTACAGGATCTACTATTTTCGATATAACGGAATCTCACCTAAAATGGTTACAAATATTTATATTTTTTTCGAAACTACAACCATCTAGGGTGATTAGATTTCGTAATTGGTGGTTTCGGAATATAATAACAATACTTTAAAAGTATTTCATGTGAACCTCTTGACACACTTGCAAGCTTATTAATGTTAACATCATATGAATAACCGATAACAGCTCCTTGGATAGGCATCCAACCAACCATTACAGCAATCGCATCTGATGTACGATATGTTAAACCACCATAAAATTGGTTATTCCATATATAACGTGCATTGATGTCTGCTGAAAACTTAACGAAGTCCGTTCTCATTAAAACATTTGCATCTATTTCACCATTTTGACCAATATTTTTGAATTTCTTCCCTCCCATGATATAGTAATGTCTTGCAACTTGATACGTTTGAGGAATCGTTCCAACTGTTTGTGTTAAAATTGATTCATTCAAGTGAGTTGAAGATAATCCTGCATAATAATCTGCATTTCCTTTCCAATAAACCCCAAAGTTCATATCCACATTTGTTGCAGAAAAACCAACAGGTAAAGTTGGATCAATTGCTGTTTGAGGTGGAACCCACGTTGGAGACATTCCAAAGTTTACCATTCCAACACCAACACCAACACTTAAAGTACCTGGGTTAAGATGCAAAGGAAAAGCTGCATTCAACAATACATTGTTTTGACGATTGAATCCAATTGCATCATGAAAAAACGAAACACCCAAATTCACAGGCATAAAACGACGTAAATTTGACTCAACATTTAATACAGCTGAATTCGGTGCACCATTGACTTTATCCCATTGATTTCTGTAAATCGTATTGGCACAAATCGAATTATCACCTTGATCAACCCCTGTTTCACCTGGATTAATACTCATTTTATCATACATAAAATGTGTTATCAACTTGTCTTGTTGAGCCACCAAAGTACCAGCAACAACGGAAAACAATGACGTTAAGAGAATTATTTTTTTCTTCATAAATTCTTTTTCGCTTACATAATAAACATAGGAGAAATTGATTAAAACTTCTCCAATTGGCGACTAAAATAAATATTTTTCTTTACAAATGAAACTTTTTTCCTCTTTAGTTGTGAGAAAAGACAGAAACAAACAAGAATGAAAAGCTTAGTTAATTTTTAAACACAAGGCTTAACCTAATTTTTGAAAAGTTTTCCACCATAAATCTGGCATTTCATTTTTCATAGCTAATTCATAATCGGAATGGTCACATGGAACCATATGGTGGCGTTCATATTTAGAACCGGACTGTGCAGGATAAGGAACCTCCATCCACCAACGTTCAGACTTGTTGCTTTTATAAAATACTATAACGTCCTTAAAATCATCTAAATGAACTGTGAAACGCATGTAATCTCGTTTGCTTCCAACTGGAAAATCACCTTTACGTTGCGAAACACCATCGATGAAATACCAGATAACTTGTGCAATTAAACTAGATAAACTTCCAGCCGTAGCTTCAGGAAAATAATTAAAAATCCCTAAACAGGTTAATTTATCACTTATACCTGCATATTTAGAAATCTGACAAATTTGATCTGCATAAAAACCGTTCGGATATTGATAATCTGGCTGACGTATTTCCGAAGCTCTGACACTTTGCATATC
This sequence comes from Bacteroidota bacterium, assembly GCA_039797785.1. Classification (GTDB taxonomy): domain Bacteria; phylum Bacteroidota; class Bacteroidia; order Flavobacteriales_D; family Crocinitomicaceae; genus M0103. The sequence goes on from JBDKHH010000169.1 coordinate 8,819, forward strand.
AATACTTAAAATATCAGAGTTTCTTAAATGTGGCTCCGACTTCTTAAAATTCGCATTGAATTCACCTAAACGACACGTATCAAAATATAATTTCTCAAACAAATCCATTTCATGTTTGGAAGCAAACGGTGCTTGCAGTCCAATATTCGCATGATTAAACAAATAACAAGGTCGTTCCAACAATAAGTGACTCAAATATCCATCTGCTTTCAATGGCGCATCAGGATTCCCTAAATCAAGTTTGTAATCAACACTACAAAGATTGACCATTTGTTCTAATTGTGCGTAACCACGGTATAAAGCCATTGTTAAATCTTGCGAGCCGCCGACAATAATTGGTACAACATTTTCTTTTACCAATTCAGCAACAACTTGACTAACGGCAAAATACGTATCGGCAATATCTTTTCCAGGTAATATATTCCCTAAATCATACAAGGGCATTTGCCAATCTAAACCAAGATTTAAATCGTAGAAGAATGAACGAAACTTTTCTTCATTTTGATTGCGTTCTTTCAAATCAGCCCCTCTGAATTCAGGGACATACATTAATGCAATACCTTTTTCCTTAATTTCAGGAAATGAATCAAATGAATAACGTTGAATGACAGCACCAATTTGCTGTTCCGCATAGTTTTTTTCAATTTCAACTTGTGAAAAATAGATTGAAATGTCTTTCATTTTCTTTGATTTTCATCAAATCTAACTGAAATATACGGGTACAAAATTCCGCTCAACAGAAAGTATTGAATAGAGAAATGTTCAAAAATGACTTTTTACAGTTATTTTTTCTTTGCTGGAGCTTTCTTTTTGGCTGGAGCTTTCTTTTTAACCGCTGTGGTAGCCGTTGCAGCTTTAGCGCCTCGACCTTTACCTTTGGATGATTTTGGTTGATCAGCAGCAATTGCTAAACATTCTTCCAAGGTCAATTTTTCAGCTTCAGTACCTTTTGGCAATTTGAAATTATCTTTCCCAATTTTCAAGTAAGCACCCCAACGACCATTCAACAATTGAACGTCAGCATTTTCAGCGAACACCTTGATTAATTTGTTTGCATCAGCCTCACGTTTTTCCAAAATGATTTCAACTGCACGATCATAGGTAATCGACATTGGGTTTTCATCTTTTGGAATTGAAGCAAAGATTTTACCGTGTTGAATGTATGGTCCAAATCGACCCACGTTTGCTTTCACAACTAACTCTTCAAATTCACCAAGCGTACGAGGCAATTTGAATAATTCTAAGGCTTGTTCTAAGGTAATACTTCCGATTGATTGATCTTTTTGTAAAGAAGCAAATTGTGGTTTTTCACCATCTGTTTGCTCATCACCAACTTGAATCATTGGTCCAAAACGACCGATTCGTGCAATAATTTTCTTTCCACTTTCTGGGTGAACACCTAACTCACGCTCACCAGTTGCACGTTCAGAGTGCTCAAGTGTATTTTCAACGTTTTTGTGGAATGGATCATAGAATTGGTGAATCATCTTCGTCCAATCGATTAATCCTTTTGCAATTTCATCAAACTCCTCCTCTACTTTCGCTGTAAAATTGTAATCCATGATTAGCTCGAAATGATCTTTCAAGAAATCCGTTACAACAATTCCAATATCGGTAGGAGATAATTTATTTTTTTCTTTACCAGTAACTTCAGAACGAACTTCTTCTACCAGTTGATTGTCTTTCAATTTTTTGAATATGTACTTACGCTCTTCACCTTCACGCTCATTTTTCTCAACGTATCCACGTTTCTGAATTGTTGAAATTGTTGGAGCATAGGTAGATGGACGACCAATTCCTAGTTCTTCCATTTTCTTTACCAACGAAGCTTCTACATAACGTGATGGTGGACGAGAGAAACGTTCAATAGCAGTGATTTCGTTTACTTTCAATATTTCACCAACAGAAACTTGTGGTAATAAATCTGAAGCTACTTCTTCTTCATCGTCTTCTTGGTCAACATTCGATTCAAGATACACTCTCAAGAATCCGTCAAACATAATAACTTCTCCTTTTGCTTGAAAATGCTCATTTACGGCAGGTGACGCAATTTTAATTGTCGTTCTTTCTAATTGAGCATGTGCCATTTGAGAAGCAATTGAACGCTTCCAAATCAAATCATACAAACGCTCCTCATCGCGTTCAGCAGTAATTGAATGTACACCAAAATCAGTTGGACGAATTGCCTCATGCGCTTCTTGAGCGTTGTTGCTTTTCGTTTTATATTTAGTTGGTTTCGAATAATCAGCTCCGTAAGCACGTTCGATTTCATTTTTTGCACCTGTGATTGCTGTTTCAGACAAATTCACAGAATCCGTTCTCATATACGTGATTTTTCCAGCTTCATACAAACGCTGTGCAACAGACATTGTGCGTGAAACCGAGAAACCTAATTTCAAACTTGCCTCTTGTTGCAAGGTTGAAGTTGTGAATGGTGCAGCAGGTGATTTTGTTGCGGGTTTTTTCTGAACATCATCAACAGTGAATGTTGCTCCATTGCATTTATTTAAGAAGTCGAGTGACTCTTTTTCGTTTGTTAATTGTTTCGAAAGTTCCGATTTAATTTTTCCTTTCGCTGCTGCAAATAATCCATTTACACGGAAAAAACTTTCAGAATTATGCTTTTGAATTTCGCGTTCACGATCAACAATCAAACGTACAGCAACAGATTGTACACGTCCAGCAGACAAACTTGGACGAACTTTTTTCCATAAAACTGGAGAAAGTTCAAAACCAACAATTCGGTCTAAGACTCTTCGTGCTTGTTGTGCATCAACTAATTCTTTATTGATTTTACGCGGATTATCAATTGCTTTTAAAATTGCCGCTTTCGTAATTTCGTTAAATGTAATTCGCTTCGTGTCTTTCTTTTCCAAGTTCAATGTCTCGAACAAGTGCCAAGAAATAGCTTCTCCTTCGCGGTCCTCGTCGGTCGCTAGCCATACCGTTTCGGCCTCCTTTGCTAATTTTTTCAATTCAGCAACAATTTGTTTCTTGTCGGCTGAGACTTCATAATTGGGATGGAAATTATTGTCTATCTCAATTGCGATTCCTTTTTTCGCCAAATCTCGAACGTGTCCAAAGCTTGATTTAACAACGAAGTCTTTTCCCAAGTAACCTTCAATAGTTTTAGCCTTAGCTGGGGACTCAACGATAACGAGATTTTTTGCCATAGTTTGCAATTTAGATTGATGAAGCAAATTTCGGTGCAAAAGTAAACGTATTTCTATTCAAAAAACAATGAAAAAAATTTAGTTGACATATATTATAGTTCTTTTAACCTATGGTTAAAGATTTTTCGCCTCAAAAAATATTTTTTCGAAGTGCGATTTCTAATGTTCAATTTCACCATTTTATCAAATTTTGGCAAAAAATAAAAACTGCCATTTTGACACACTTCTGAATTTTCCTTATTTTTGCTTCCTTAATAGAAATTGAACACATCAACATGGACTTAGGACAAAACAAGGTTATTGACGAAGGCAAACAAGGAGAAGCAACCTTAATTGAAGGAAACGCTCCATCAAATGGAAAAAAATTATACGTTGAAAGTTATGGTTGTCAGATGAATTTCTCTGACAGTGAAGTTGTTGCATCTATCATGTCGAATGAAGGATACACGACTACACGTAACGTTGATGAAGCAGATGTTGTCTTAATCAATACATGCTCGATTCGCGAAAATGCTGAAACACGTGTTCGCAATCGTTTGACAGAATTCAAAATCAAGAAAGAGCAAAATCCAGATTTAGTCGTTGGAATTTTAGGTTGTATGGCTGAACGCTTGAAAAAAGCACTTTTAGAAGAAGAAAAATTAGTCGATTTAGTTGCTGGACCTGATGCTTACCGCGATTTACCAAACTTGGTAGAAGAAGTTGGAACAGGTCAAAAAGCAGTGAACGTATTGCTTTCTCGCGATGAAACATATGCAGATATTTCACCTGTTCGTTTAGATCAAGGCGGAGTTGCAGCATTCGTGACGATTACGCGCGGTTGTGATAATATGTGTTCTTTCTGTGTTGTTCCTTTCACACGTGGAAGAGAGCGCTCTCGTGACCCACATACAATTGTGAATGAGTGCAAAGATTTATTTGCTAAAGGATATCGCGAAGTAACATTATTAGGACAAAACGTAGATAGTTATCGTTGGAACATGACATCGAAAGGTGAAATCAAGGATGAAACGCAAGCAACAACCAATTTCGCAGAATTAATGGAAATGGTCGCATTGATTTCTCCAGATTTACGAGTTCGTTTCTCCACTTCGCATCCGAAAGATATGACAGATGATGTATTGGAAATGATGGCGAAATACGAAAACATTTGTAACTACATCCATTTACCAGTTCAATCAGGAAATACTGCTGTTTTAGAGCGTATGAATCGTTCTTACACCCGCGAATGGTATATGGATCGCATTGAAGCAATTCGTCGAATCGTTCCAGGTTGTGCGATTTCAACAGATATTATCACTGGTTTCTGTGGTGAAACGGAAGAAGAGCATGAAGAGACTAAATCATTAATGGATTGGGTTGAATACGATTACGCTTACATGTTCAAGTATTCTGAGCGCCCAAAAACATTGGCTGAGCGTCGTTTTGATGATGATGTTCCTGAAGAAGTAAAAGGTCGTCGTTTGACAGAAATTGTTGATATGCAACAGGCGCATTCCTTGAAAAATAATCAGAAGCAAATTGGAAATATTGACCGCGTTTTAGTAGAAGGTTATTCGAAACGTTCGCAAGATGACATGTGTGGACGTAATAGTAAAAACTCAATGATTGTCTTCCCGAAAGGAGATTTTGGAAAAGGCGATTATGTGATGGTTAAAATTAATGATTGTACTTCGGCAACTCTAAAAGGTGAAGTTGTTTCAATTTGTCCTAAGAACTAATTCATAAAAACGATGAACTTACAACAAGTCAAACAACGTTTTGGAATTATTGGGAATGCTCCCCTACTCAATCGTGCTTTAGAGGTTGCGATTCAAGTTGCTCCTACTGACATTTCAGTTTTGGTAACTGGTGAAAGTGGAACTGGAAAGGAAATTATTCCACAAGTGATTCATCATTTGAGTTCTCGAAAACATGGAGAATACATTGCTGTGAACTGTGGTGCGATTCCAGAAGGAACAATCGATTCAGAATTGTTTGGTCACGAAAAAGGATCATTTACTGGCGCACATGGAAGTCGTCAAGGCTATTTTGAAGTAGCGAACGGCGGAACCATTTTCTTGGATGAAGTTGCTGAATTACCGATGCAGACACAAGTTCGCTTGTTGCGTGTATTGGAAACAGGAGAATTCATTCGTGTTGGATCATCAAAAGTGATTAAAACAAATGTGCGCGTGGTTGCTGCTACAAATGAGAACATGCAACGAGCAATTGCTTCTGGTAAATTCCGTGAGGATTTATTTTACCGTTTGAGCACTGTTCCAATTCCCTTACCGCCACTTAGAAATCGTAAAGAAGATATTTATTTATTGTTCCGAAAATTTGCGAGTGATTTCGCTGATAAATACAGAATGCCAGCTGTTCGTTTATTAGACGATGCTGTTTCGCTTTTGAACAATTATTCATGGCCTGGAAATATTCGTCAACTTAAAAACGTTGTTGAACAAATTTCTGTGATTGAAACAAGTCGTGAATTGGATGCTTTAACGTTCAATTCCTATTTGCCAGCTGAGAAAGACAAAGTACCAGCGATTATTGGCGAAAATGGTGGCGATAATTTTTCTGAACGCGAATTGATGTACAAGTTCTTATTCGATATGAAAAAGGATTTGTCTGAATTAAAGAAATTAGTTGTTGACATGATTGGACAAGGTGGAAATTTCACGTTGAACAATGATCAAGAAGCAATGGTGAGCCGTTTGTACCAAGAAGTGAATCCTACGTATAGTCAAGCGCGAATTTTACCGCCAACTGTTGAAAGCGAGTCTGTGGAATACCCAATTATTCAAGAAGCGGATGATTTTGAAACGCATATTGAAGTAGAAGAATCCTTATCTTTGGAAGACCGCGAAAAAGAATTGATTCAAAAAGCATTGGAAAAACACCGTGGGAAACGCAAATATGCTGCTGCTGAATTGGGAATTTCTGAACGCACCTTGTACCGTAAAATCAAGGAATATAATTTAATTGACTGATGAAATACCTTGCTCTTTTTGCTTTAATAGCGCTACTTTCGAGTTGTTGGCCTTCAAGTGTTTCATTTGTAGATTCGGGTTCTATGCCCGAAGAATGGAAAACTTTTTCCATTAAAACCTTGGAAAACAATGCTCCAAACACGCCGATAAGTTATGCCGCAACACTTTCTGAAGCAATCAAAGACGGAGTTCAAAACAATACACGTTTATTATTAAATCCAACAACGGGTAAAGGAGAAATCTATATTGAAGGAGTAATTACAAATTATTCTGTCACACCAGTTGCCTTGCAAGAGGGCGACAATGCTCAAAAAAACCGTTTATCGATTAGCACTTCATTTACAATATTCATCTCTGCACCAAAAGAAGATCAGATGACCATGACCTCAAGTCGTTTTGTGGATTACGATTCCAATACAGATTTAGGAAGTGTCGAAGCAACTTTATTGGAAGAAATTAACACGCAGATTGTGCAAGATGTAATAAATAAACTACTTTCGAACTGGTAATGTTGAACCTGGAAGAAATAGCGCAACGTATTGCACAACCCGAAATTAGTCGTGTTGAGGATATTGATGATTTGAAACTTTTTTCAGATAAGTATCCGTATTGCCAGTTATTTCCGATTCTTTATTTAAAAGCACTAGCTCAACACAATGATATTCGTTTTGAAGAAGAATTAACGAAATATGCTTATTGTATTTCTGACCGAAGTCAATTATACGCGTTGATTCATACAGAGAATGCTACTGGAAATACACAAAACCTAAGTGTTACGGAAGAAATTGTTTCGATTAATGAAGCACCAATTCAACAAATAGCAACAGAAACAATTCAAGCGATTGAAGAACCAGTTGTTGAGGAAATCCTTGCCCCTGTTGTTGAACAAGCTCTTGAAGAATCACTTCCTGATGTTGAAAATGTAGAAGAAGTCGAAGCAGAAATTGAAACTCCAATTGAAGTTCCCGTTGAAATTTCGATTGACAACCAAGAAATTGAGCCAAGTATTTCTCCAATCGTTTTAGATGAAGAGGATGAAGAGGAAGATTTCGATGCTGAATTCATTTCATTGAATATTCGAGGAAATGAAGAACTTCAACAGGAGGATATCGAAGTTCCAATTGTAGAAGCAGAACCTGTTTCAGAAGTCGAAGAACAAGAAGATCCAATTATCGAAAAGTTTGAAAGAGAAATCTTTTCTGAAGCCATTTCTGCAAATTATAATTTAGATCATTTAGCGCCGCTTGAAGCGACTAAAATTGATGAAGAAATTGAAGAGGAAATTTTTGTTCCAACAGTGAATTCTGTTTCGGGTAAAAAATCATTTTCTTCTTGGTTGCGTTCAAACGAGAATGATGAACAACCAAAATTTGACGCAGAAAAAGACCGAATTAATGCAATTGTAGATCAATTTATAAAAGAAGAACCAAAAATTTCGCGTCCTTCAAAAGAGACAATTATTGAGGAAAAACCAAAGAAAGAATTCTTCTCTCCTATCAAGAAAGCTAAGGAAAGTCTAGATGTTCACAGCATGCCTGTTAGTGAAACACTGGCTAAAATATTTGCTTTACAAGGCAATTATCCGAAAGCAATTTTCGCATATGAACAATTAATCTTGATAAATCCAGAAAAAAAGATTTTCTTTGCATCCCGAATTGAAGAATTAAAGAAAAAGTTAAATACATAAACAATGGATATTTTATTTTCAACTATCATCATTTTAGCAAGCGTTTTATTAATCCTTGTTGTATACGTTCAAAATCCAAAAGGTGGAGGTTTGAGTTCAGATTTTGGTGCAGCACAACAAATTGGTGGTGTACAAAAAACAAATGATTTCATTGATAAAGCGACTTGGTCGTTGGCAGGTGTAATTATGGTTTTGAGCATCATTTTAACGCTTCGTTCAAAAACACCTGAACCACAAGCAATTGATCCTGCTAAAACTGAACAAGGTCAACAACAAAAACAAGTTAAGTAACACTTAGCAACTCATTATAATGAAATGTCAGTATGTCATACATGCTGACATTTTTTTTTGAAATAAATCTCAAAAACCGAATTTTTGTCTTAAACCACTACTTGGCATAAATTTGGGGAATTGGGGAACGTCAAATTTTAATTAAACAAATACAGATATGTCAACAAATTTCAAACCTTTAGCAGATAGAGTTCTTATTGAACCAGCTGCGGCGGAACAAAAAACAGCGAGTGGAATTATCATTCCTGACACAGCGAAAGAGAAACCATTAAAAGGAATTGTAATTGCAGCTGGAAACGGTAAAACAGATGAGCCAATGACAGTAAAAGTGGGCGATACAGTTTTGTTTGGTCAATATTCAGGAACGGAAATTAAATTAGACGGTAAAACGTTTTTAATTATGCGTGAAGCAGATATCTACGGTATATTTTAATTCATTAAACTAGAAAATTTACAGACATGGCAAAAGAAATCTATTTCGACGTAGACGCGAGAGACAAATTAAAAAGAGGAGTTGATGCATTAGCGAATGCAGTGAAAGTTACACTGGGACCAAAAGGTCGCAATGTAGTAATTGGAAAAAAATTCGGAGCTCCACACATCACAAAAGATGGTGTTACAGTTGCGAAAGAAATTGAATTGAAAGATCCAATTGAGAACATGGGAGCTCAAATGGTAAAAGAGGTTGCTTCTAAAACGGCTGATATTGCTGGTGATGGAACAACAACTGCAACAGTATTGGCTCAAGCAATTATTGGTGCAGGATTGAAAAATGTTGCTGCTGGCGCAAATCCAATGGATTTGAAAAGAGGAATTGACAAAGCAGTTACTGAAGTCGTTAAAAACTTGAAACAACTTTCAAAAGAAGTTGGATCAGACAATGATAAAATCAAACAAATTGCGACTATTTCAGCAAACAACGATGAAACAATTGGTTCATTGATTGCGCAAGCGATGAAAGTTGTTGGAAATGACGGAGTAATCACTGTTGAAGAAGCAAAAGGAACGGAAACTGAAGTTAGAACTGTTGAAGGAATGCAATTTGATCGTGGTTATTTATCTCCATACTTTGTGACGAACACTGAAAAGATGATCACAGAAATGGAGAAACCAATGATTTTGATTTATGAGAAAAAGATCTCGAACATGAAAGAATTGCTTCCTATTTTGGAACCAGTTGTTCAAGCAGGAAGAGGACTTTTGATCATTGCTGAAGATGTGGATGGAGAAGCATTAGCAACATTGGTTGTTAATCGTTTGAGAGGTTCATTGAAAATCGCAGCAGTTAAAGCGCCAGGATTTGGTGACAGAAGAAAAGCAATGTTGGAAGACATCGCAATTTTAACTGGAGGACAAGTTATTTCTGAAGAAAGAGGATTCACATTGGAGAATGCCACTTTGGATATGCTTGGAACAGCTGAGAAAATTGAAATTGACAAAGACAATACAACAATTGTAAATGGAGCTGGAGAAAAAGAAGCAATTCAAGCGCGCGTTGGTCAAATCAAAGCGCAAATCGAAGCTACTACTTCAGATTACGATCGTGAGAAATTGCAAGA
>JBDKHH010000170.1:0-3745 GCA_039797785.1 Bacteroidota bacterium
GAAAAAAGTAGCTTTATCGACTTTTGCTGTTGCAATTTTGACTTCGGTTGGGTTGATGATTGAGTGATAAATTTGAATGAAAATTGAGCTCATTCGTAATATTGCGAATTCGCGAATTTCCAAAACCAAAACATCCGTTTAAATTTGATTTTAGTTTGAAATCTTATGAACTCCATTCGTAATATTGCGAATTAGCGAATTTCCTCAAAAATTAATGACCATGAAAGCAAACTTCACCCATTTCCCACTCACCTTCAAACGCCCAGCAGGCACAAGTCGTGGCGTGATGAACATTAAAAACAGTTGGATTCTTTCCCTAGAAAAAGATTCAATCGTTGGGAAAGGTGAAATTTCCATCATTGAAGGACTTTCTGCTGAATTTGTCGATTTGAAAAGTTTTGAATCCACGATTCAAGCATTTTGCGAGGCAGTGAAAAAAGATGATCACGATTCAATTCAAACAATTCTCACTACAAATTCCTCTATTCGTTTTGCCTATGAATGCGCTTTGGCAGATTTAAAAAATGGAGGTTTAGGCATCATTTTCAACAATGCTTTCTATTCTGGAAAACGCAAACTACCGATCAATGGACTCATTTGGATGGGAAGTGAAGATTTCATGAAGGAGCAAATTGATGCAAAACTTTCGGAAGGATTCTCAACTATAAAAATGAAGGTTGGTGCAATTGACTTTGAAAAGGAGCTAGAACTTTTGCATTCGATTCGAAAAAATTATTCTGCAACGGAAATTACACTGCGTGTTGATGCAAATGGTTCTTTTGAACCTCATCAAGCGGTAAAAGTGTTGGAACAATTAGCGGAATTAGAAATCCATTCGATTGAACAACCAATTAAAGCTGGACAATGGAACGAAATGCACAAACTTTGCTCTTCTACTCCTACTCCAATTGCTTTGGATGAAGAATTGATTGGAATCAGTGATCGCAAGTTGAAAATTGAATTATTAGAATCTATTCAACCGCAATACATTATTCTGAAGCCAAGTTTGCATGGTGGGATATCTGGAACACAAGAATGGATTTCACTCGCAGAAGAACGCTCAATTCCCTGGTGGATGACCTCAGCCTTAGAATCAAACATTGGATTATCTGCTATTTGTCAATTAACGGCTGAGTATTCAAATGAACTTCCTCAAGGATTAGGAACAGGTTCCTTGTACACAACGAATGTGGAAAATGGTTTGGTTGTGGAAAATGGTTTCATTTATCGAAACTAAAAAAGGAACAACTTTCGTCATTCCTTTCATTTATTCTTTATGATTGTGTTTTCAAAAAATCTTCAAGATTTAGGCGTATGAAATGTTTAAAAAACGGAGTTTACATTCGTAAATGAGTTTTTAAAATATAAATACAACGAAGATATTGAAGCTTTTTTAAACACAATTTAGTATCTGTCGCGTTTTCCGAACCAAGTTTTCTTCCCCTTCTTCTTCGCCGCATCTACTTTTTGTTCGGTAGTTGGACGCGGTTTTTTCGTTTGTGCTCCTGGATTTCTTGGAGGACGCGCGCCACGTTGTTCTTTTTTCTCGATTACAAAAACTTCCATCGGATAAGGATGTCCTTCAACCACAGGAATAGTAGTATGAATCAATTTTTCAATATCCTTCAAGTACGCTTTTTCTTCGTAATCACAGAATGAAATTGCCGTTCCTTTGTTTCCCGCACGGCCTGTTCGACCAATTCGGTGAACATACGTTTCTGAAATATTTGGAAGTTCGAAGTTGATTACCAATTCCATTTCTTCAACGTCAATTCCACGAGCAGCAATATCTGTTGCTACCAAAACGCGAATTGTTTTGTCTTTGAAATTACTCAAAGCACGTTGACGATTGTTCTGGCTTTTGTTTCCGTGAATGGCATCGGATTTAATTCCATGTTTCATTAAGTGTTTTACCACTTTGTCCGCGCCATGTTTCGTGCGTGTAAAAACCAATACTGAAGTTGCTGTTTGTTCGCTTAAAACGTCAACCAAAAGTGCATTCTTATTTCCTTTATCAACGAAGTAAAGAGATTGTTGAATGATTTCAGCCGTCGAAGAAACAGGAGTTACCTCTACGCGAACAGGATCTTTTAAGATTGTTCCCGCTAATTTCAAAATCTCAGGAGCCATAGTCGCTGAGAAGAATAAATTTTGACGCTCGTCTGGTAATGCTTTAATTAATTTGTTGACATCGTGAATAAATCCCATGTCTAACATACGATCTGCCTCATCTAAAACGAAGATTTCAACATCACGAATAGAAATAAATCCTTGCATCATCAAGTCTAATAATCGACCTGGTGTTGCAACTAGAATATCAACGCCTTGTTGTAAAACGCCTGTTTGTTTGTTTTGATTTACACCTCCAAAGATTACTGTACTTGCTAAACCTGCGTGACGACCATACGCTTTCAAACTATCTCCAATTTGGATTGCTAGTTCGCGTGTTGGTGTAACAATCAAGGCTCTAATCTTACGTTTACCTTTATATTCTTTGTTCTTACTTAAAAGTTGAATAATTGGAATTGAGAATGCTGCTGTTTTTCCTGTTCCGGTTTGGGCGCATCCCATTAAATCGTTTCCAGCTAAAACAAGCGGAATGGCTTGCTCTTGTATTGGTGTAGGTGTTGTGTAGCCTTCCTCTTCTATTGCTTTGAGAATAGGCTGAATAATGTTTAATTCACTAAATTGCATGTATATTTTGTTGTCAGAAAATGACTTTGTATTATCAAAAGGAAATTCTGTATTAGGTGCAAAGATAGGCTTTTTAATTGGTTTATTGCATTTTATCTAATATTGAGGCTGTTCCAACAACTAAAAAGGCGATCCAACAAAATGTCAGACCGCCTTTAAAATCTATTGTGAATTGAATTATTTTATCAATTTCGCTGTCATTGTTTGACCGTTCGCAACGATTGTCAAGAAATACGTTCCTGCTTGAACAGTTACTGTATTCATTGAAATTGACGTCTCATTGTTGAAGTTCATTTCAGCAATTGTTCTTCCATTCATATCAACTAATACAGCAGAACCTGAAGTTGCTTCATTGAATTTCACACTCACTTCATTTGCGAATGGGTTAACAACATTCATTGCATTTGTAGTATTTTCTGTAATACCCATTTGACTACTGTTCAAATAAATTTGATCATGAATTTCGATAGTGTTGTAATTCATTGATTTTTGAGAACAGAAAACGATTAACGTAGCTGCAAAAACACCAGAAGCTGGATTTGTAATCACTGTTGGAATGTTATACGTTGCTGCAACATTTCCTAATGTATCAACTAACGTCCAAGTGATCATAACTGTATCAACCGTTAAATAAGCATAATTTGTAATACTTGCTGAAGCAATTGCACCGTAATCAATTGTACAATCTTCTACCCATGAAGTAGATAATGTATCAATTACAGAAGTTCCTGGGTAGCTTACATTTGTAAATACTAAAACTGAATCTAATGTATTTACTGACGCATCTGCCACATATCCAGAACCATTTGAAGTACATCCGTTTGCATCTGTCACATAACAATCATACGTTCCAACACACAAGTTACCGATTGATCCACCAGTTTGTCCATTCGACCATTGATAAGCATACGGTGCAGTTCCTCCAACTCCCATTACGTTCGCTGTTCCATCGCACGTCGCCATGTCTGAAGCATCTGTTGTTGTCACATATGCAACCAATCCTGCACAAGGATTACTTGTTCCTGAACCAATTGTAAACGTTGTCGTAACG
>JBDKHH010000171.1:0-3408 GCA_039797785.1 Bacteroidota bacterium
CCATCGGAACAAGTGCTTCAGTTTCTAGTTTACCTGCTGGAGTTTACAATTTATCAATCACAGACGACAATGGTTGTATTGGAAACTTCGGACCATTCAATATTATTAATCCAGGAGCACCGGCAGCACCAACAATTTTAGTTGATGATTCAACTCCTTGTGATTTAGGAACAGTGAATTTTAGTGTTACAAGCTCAACAAGTGGTGCAACATTCAATTGGAGCGGACCAAATGGATTCACTTCAACTTCTAACGCATTTGTGATCAACAACATTAGTACTTCCAATATTGGAAATTATTGTGTTACAGCAACATTCGCAGGCTGTACAGGTCCGTCAAGTTGTCAAACAATTACCATTCAAACTCCACCTGTAATTCAAATTGATGCGGCTGGTGGTGATTCAACCATTTGTTTGAATGCAGATTTTGACTTGAATGCTTCAGGCGGAATTAATTATTCATGGAGCGGACCAAACAGTTTTGCTTCAACAAATTCTATGATTTCATTTACAAATGCAACGAATCAATTAGCAGGTTATTATTATCTGTCAGGAACAGATGCAAATGGCTGTTCAGGTGAAGATTCAATCTTAATTTCTATATTAAATCTACCAAGTTTGACTTTAAACTCATCGGCTAACAATGACGTTTATTGTTTAAATGCAATTGTATCTTTGAGTTCAAATGGTGCCAATTCATATAACTGGTCTGGACCAAATGGTTTTAATTCAACTGCTGCAAACCCTGTGATTCCAAATGCAAGTTCAATCAATGAAGGTTGGTATGTGTTGACTGGAACCGATACTGAAGCGTGTTCAAACATGGATAGTATTTATGTAAAAATCATCACTTCAGTTCCAGCAGATGGATATCCTAGTGATACTTTGCTTTGTCCGGGAACACCTATAACGCTTTATGCATCAGGTGGATCAAGTTATTCGTGGAGCGGACCAAATTCGTTCACTTCTACAGCTCAAAATCCAATAATCGAATCAACCACAATCCAAGAAACGGGCTGGTACACAGTTACAGTAATCGATACAAATGGTTGTGTTGGGTTTGATTCAACGTACATTTTGGTTGAAAACAACAAGAATTGTTTATTCATTCCAGATTTAATTACACCAGACTTTGATAATCACAATGATAATTGGGTAATTCCAGGAATCGAAAATTTTGACAAAGCAGTTGTACAGATTTTCAATCGTTGGGGAAATTTGATTTACTATTCTTCTCCTTACAACAATGACTGGAACGGACAAGTCAATCGTGGTGCAACAATCGATGGGAAAGATGGAAAAGTTCCAGTTGGAACCTACTTCTACATCATTGAATTGAATGAGGGAGAAAATACGACTTATAAAGGTTATATCGATGTTCAATACTAAACCTACAACGATGAGAAAATTATTCATAGCATTCTTTATCAGTACAACGTTTGTATCGTTTGGTCAACAAGATGAACAAATGTCCTTGTACATGTATAATCCTTTGTATTTCAATCCTGCTTATGCCGGAAGTAGAGATGCAATTAGCACAGTCGCACTTGCTCGTTTTCAATGGGTTGGTTACAAAGGTGCACCAATGTCGCAATGGTTCAGTGCCCACGCTCCTATTCTTCACAAATCAATGGGAATTGGTGGTCATGTGATAAACGATCAAATTGGAAGTAGAACCAGAACATCAGCCTATTTGGATGTCAATTCAATTATTCAGCTGAACAAAAACCAAGATCGTTTGGCTGCTGGAATAACTGGTGGATTTGATGCTATGGGTTATGATTTTTCGAATTCAATCGTGAATGATCCTGCAGATCCGTATTACGGTAGTTCATTTTCAACCACAAAACCAAATTTCGGCGCTGGAATCTATTATTACGGGAAGAAACATTATGTTGGGTTCTCTGTTCCTCGTTTGTTTGAATCGAAAATTGAAGTGAATAATATTCTAGAAAAAATCACAAAACGTCACTTCTTTGTTTCAGCTGGATATGTGTTTGATTTGAACTCTGTTTTCAAATTGAAACCTTCAACGCTGATAAAATATACGCCAAATTCACCCATCACTTTGGATGCAAATCTTAGTTTGTTGATGTACGATAAATTGTGGACTGGTCTGATGTACCGTTTTCATGAAGCAATGGGCGTGAACATTGTATACAACATTAAGCAAACCTTCAGTGTTGGATATGTCTACGATTTTCCAATCAATGGACTTCGCTCCTATCAGTCGGGTTCGCATGAAATCATGTTGCAATACGACATCAAACCAAAGAAACAAGCTTTAACTTCTCCAAGATATTTTTAAGATGCAAAAATCAATCATTGTACTTTTTAGTCTATTCGTTTTTCAATCGTTTGGACAATTAAAATCGAAAGTGGCTGCGGAACATTTTGGGAGAATGGAATATGCAATGTGTGTTGACATGTACGACGAACTCAGTGCTAAATTCCTAAACGGAAAAACAAAACCAGAAGCTGATTGGGAATTTGTTCGTAGAGCAGCTATTTGTCACTTTCAGCTTTTTGAAATGAACAAAGCTAGTGCACAATTTGAACACTTAAAAACAAGCAATCACTTGACAGAAAAAGATCGTGAGTTATATATCCAAGCGCTTCGTTACACAGAAAAATACGACGCTAGTACACTGCTAATTCACGAAAGCACAACCTTGTTTCCGAACAATGCCTTTTTTAAACAACTAAAATCCAAGGAAGATGCGTTTGCTCAATTGTTTGAGGACTCATCGTTTTACACGATCAAAGAATCAGCGTTTAATTCAGGAATGGGCGACTTTGCTCCTGCTTTCTTTAACAATGGACTTGTTTATGCTTCAAAATCGGTGAATACAAAAGCAATTCATCCGACGTATGGCTGGGACGACAGTTATTACATCAATCTTAAACAGGTAGAATTTATCAATGATTCAATAGTTGGAAAAAGTGAATTATTAAAAGACAATTTCCTTTCAAAAGCACATGACGGACCAGTAAGTTTCAATTCTAAAGGCGATTGGATGGTAATTACCAAAAATACCCTTGGAAAGAAAAAAGGGAAAGAAACGATCATGCTTTCGCTGTATTTCTCACAATTGGTAAATGGTGAATGGACAGAATTAACTCCTTTTAAATACAATTCAGACAACTACAATACAGGTCACGCAATCTTTGCTGAAAACGATCAAGCACTCTATTTTGTCTGCGATAAACAAGGTGGATTCGGTGAAGCTGATATTTATGTTTCTCGTTTGAAAAATGGAGAATGGTCTGAACCAATAAATTTAGGTCCAACAATCAATACATCTCAAAGTGAGCTATTTCCTTTCGTTCAAGGCAACACCTTGTATTTTGCGTCAAATGGACATTTTGGTTTAGGTGGATTAGATGTGTTTACCATGGAAATTCAAGG
>JBDKHH010000172.1:0-8251 GCA_039797785.1 Bacteroidota bacterium
TGCGAAAACCAATCGCTAGAATTTTCAATAAATACGATGAAACTTTTTACTTAGATGAAGATGGTTTTGTGATGAATTCTTCTTCGTTGCATACTGCTCGAGTTGTGGTTGTTACGGGTTATATTAAGGACAGAATTTCCTCTGTTTCTGTACCAGAAATTATTAACAACGATACCTTGAAAAGTATTCGAAAATTAGATGATGTGTATCGTATTTCCAATTATGTTTGTAATGATCCACTAATGCAGTCTCTCATTGGGCAAATTCACTTGAAGAAAAACGGTGATTTTGTACTGATACCGCTGGTTGGAGGTCAAAAAATTATATTCGGTACGGCTGCAACTGACGACGAAGTAAAAGAGAAGTTTAAGAAGCTGAAGATTTTTTACGAGGAAGGAATTCCTTACGAAGGATGGGATAAGTACGAAGAAATAAGTTTGAAGTACGATAATCAGATCGTTTGTAAGACTGTTGAAGGCTATATTGAAGAAGAAAAAATTGAGTAATATGTCAAAAATTATTGTTGGACTAGATATTGGAACTACTAAGATTGCTTGTTTCGTTGGTAAGAAAAACGAACACGGGAAAATCGAGATTTTATCAATGGGAAAAAGCGAATCCCTTGGTGTTATGCGTGGTATGGTTTCGAATATCGAGAAAACGGTTCAATCAATTCGCGTAGCTGTTGATGAAGCGCAAGAACGCGTTGAAGGTTCATTGACAATCGGTTCTGTTAATGTTGGAATCGCTGGTCAACACATTAAAAGTTTACAACACCGCGGAATTCATACACGTAATCAAATCGAAAATGAAATTTCACAAAAGGATATCGATGCCTTAGTGGAAGATATGTATAAATTGGTGATGCAACCAGGTGAAGAAATTATTACAGTTCTTCCTCAGGAATACATCATTGATAACGAACAAGGAATTAAAGATCCAATCGGTATGTTGGGACGTCGTCTTGAGGCGAATTTCCACATTATTACTGGACACGTTGGCGCTTTGTTGAACATCAACAAATGTGTGCAAAAAGCAGGATTGGAAGTGAAAGAAATTATTCTTGAGCCAATCGCTTCTGCTGATGCTGTTTTGTCAGATGAAGAAAAAGAGGCTGGAGTAGTGTTGGTTGATATCGGTGGTGGTACAACAGACGTTGCGATTTTCCATGAAGGAATTATTCGTCACACTGCTGTTATTCCTTTCGGTGGAAATGTAATCACAGAAGACATCAAAGAAGGTTGCACAATCATGAAGCGTCAAGCTGAAATGTTGAAAACGAAATTTGGTTCTGCTTTGGCTTCTGAAAGTCAAGAAAACGAAATTGTTTGCATCCCTGGTTTGAGAGGTCGTGATCCGAAAGAAATTACAATCCGCAACTTAGCAAGCATTATTCAAGCGCGCATGGAAGAAATCATTGATTTGGTTCATTACGAAATCTTGAATTCTGGTTATAGCAAAAAATTAATTGGTGGAATCGTTGTAACAGGTGGTGGAGCTCAAATGAAACACATCACACAATTGTTCGAGTACATCACTGGAATGGATACACGCATTGGTTACCCAACTGAGCACTTAGCAAATAACAATCACATCGAAAACTTAACAAGTCCAATGTACTCAACAGGAATTGGATTGGTATTGAAAGGATTCGAAGCATTGGAAAAAAGCGGAGTTACAGTTGAAGCAGCAAGTGCAGGTTCTGTGAAAACGCACTCTGAGAAAAACAGAGGTTCTTTCTTCGATACGATCGTTAAGAAAGGAAAAGATTGGTTCGCAGAAGAAGAATAAAGATTAGAAAAGTGACATGGATTTAGCGAGAAGTGTCACAAAAGAAATAAAGAAACAACAACAACAATAAAAAGAGAGAATATGGAATTCGATTTGCCAAAAGACACATCTTCAATTATCAAGGTAATTGGTGTTGGTGGAGGTGGAAGCAACGCAGTTAACCACATGTACGGTCAGGGAATTATCGGTGTAGACTTTATCGTTTGTAATACGGATCGTCAAGCATTGGATATTTCTCCAGTTCCTTATAAAATTCAATTAGGGCCATCTTTAACTGAAGGTCGTGGTGCTGGTGCAATTCCTGAAATTGGAATGAATGCAGCAATTGAAAACATTGAAGAAATTCGTGAATTGCTAGGAAAAAATACGAAAATGGTTTTCGTTACAGCAGGAATGGGTGGTGGTACTGGTACAGGTGCTGCTCCAGTTATTGCACAAGTAGCGAAAGAAATGGGTATTTTGACTGTTGGAATCGTTACAGTTCCTTTCAACTTTGAAGGACGTAAAAGAAGACAACAAGCAGAAGAAGGAATGGATAAAATGCGCCAAAATGTTGACACTTTATTGGTGATCAACAATGAGCGTTTAAGAGAGATTACAGGTAATTTAACAATTGGAAATGCTTTTGCTCAAGCAGACGACGTTTTAACAACGGCTGCAAAAGGTATCGCTGAAGTAATTGCTGTTACAGGTGCAATCAACGTGGATTTCAATGACGTGAGAACGGTAATGAAAGATAGCGGTGTTGCAATTATGGGTAGCGCAGCAGCTGAAGGTGAAAATAGAGCAACAACAGCAGTTCAAGAAGCATTGAACTCTCCATTGTTGAATGATAATGATATTAGCGGTGCACAATACGTCTTATTGAACATCACTTACGGTGATAAAGAAGTATTGATGGACGAAATCACTGAAATCACAGATTACATTCAAGAAGAAGCAGGTTCAACTGCAGATGTAATTTGGGGTCACGGTTACGATCCAACATTGGGAGATAAATTAAGTGTTACACTTATTGCAACTGGTTTTCAATCACACCCAATCACGGGTTTTGAAAAAGCACCAGTGAAAACTGTACGTACACTTGATGATGAGCCAAAAAATGAAATCGTTGCTCCTTTGGAGTCTCCAACACAAGTCAACACATTCAACAACGCAGTTGAAGTGAAAGCAGTTGTTGAAGAGCCTTTTTTGAAACCAGAAGCATTGAACGAAGTTAAAGTGGAAGCGACAAATTCATTTGTAGCACCAACCCCAGAAAACGTTTTTAAAGCGGAAGTTGAAGAGCAAAAAACAATGAGTTTTGATTGGGAAGTTGCGAATGCTGCAAGCGAATCAAAATCTGTTGAACCGAAGAAAGAAGAAGTTGTTCGTTTCTTATTAGAAGACGATATGGAAGACAAAGTGAGTTTAGATCACGTTGCTGCTAAAACGATTCTTTCTCCAGAAGAACAACAAAAAAGAACACAAGAGCGCTTGGCTAAAATTCAAGAGTACACAAACAAATTGAAAAAAGCGGAAGGTATTGCTGAATTCGAAAACGAACCAGCGTATATCAGAAGAAACATCAATTTGGATAACTCTAAACCAAGTTCTGAAGAATCATATAGCCGTTTCGGAATTTCATCTGATGAAAATGGAACGACTTTGAGAAGTAATAATTTTTTACACGATAACGTTGACTAATGAGCTTCGCAGAACAAATTAATACGGATATCAAAAACGCAATGCTTGCCAAAGACAAAGATAAATTGGCGGTTTTGCGTGACATTAAATCAAAATTGTTGTTGGAAGCAACTTCTGGAAACGGAGAAGCATCTGATGATACAGCAATCAAGATTTGTGTGAAATTGCATAAACAACGTATGGAAACATACGAAATTTATAAAACACAAGGTCGTGAGGATTTAGCGGCAGACGAATTGTTCCAAGCACAAGTTATTGAAGGATACCTTCCTAAAATGATGAGCGAGGATGAAGTAAGAGCAGAAGTTGTTGCTGCGATTGCTTCAACTGGAGCAGCTGGACCTCAAGATATGGGTAAAGTAATGGGTGTGTTGTCAGGAAAATTGGCTGGTAAAGCGGATGGAAAGCTGATTGCAGCACTTGTGAAAGAAAACCTAGCTAAATAAGTTTCTATTCTCCCCCGATAAATTTTCGAATTTATCTTATTGTTGTAAAAACGCGTTCCACTACAGGGGAACGCGTTTTTTTCTTTTCATCAATATTCTAAGCTCCAACTTCTACCTTCTATCTCTAAATTTTAAATTCTAAATGTATATTTGCACCATGACACGTGAAACATTAAAGGAACAAATCGCAGAAACCATTCGCCATTATAACGCGAAAGGATGGTCGCCCGCTACATCAACAAATTATTCATTCAAAGATGAAGAAGGTACAATTTGGGTTTCACGAAGCGGCGTTGATAAATCGCAATTCACGGCGAATGATTTTATCACTGTGGACTCAACTGGTTTGGCGATTGGCGATTTTGTTGGAATTAAACCTTCTGCTGAAACCTTGATTCATTGTGTCTTATATGAATTGTTTCCCGAGACAAAAGTGATACTTCACAGTCATTCTGTTTATCCGGTTTTAATTTCTGCTGTTTTAGGCCCACAAATTACCTTTGAAGGATACGAAGTGCAAAAAGGTTTTGATGGACAAACAACACATTCAACTGCCGTAAACATTCCAATTCTTGACAATACACAAGATATGACAGCATTCAAACAAACATTGATCAACGAAGTAAATCGCATTCAGCACCATTCGTTCATTATCCGCAAACATGGAACGTATGCGTGGGGGAAAAATTTATTTGAAGCAAAACGCCATCTTGAAACATTGGAATATTTATGTCAATGTGAATGGATGCTAAAAAACGCATAATTTTAAATCACGAATCACGAATCACGAATCACGAATCACAAATCACAAATCCGAAGGCATGGCAATTTTATCAATCCCAGAAAACAACATCGAAATTAGAAATCCAGAAGAAATTCGTGCTTTTTTTAAAGAAAGAGGCGTTTTCTTTGATCAATGGACATGCGATGTTGTGTTTGATGACAAAGCGACTCAAGAAGATATTTTGGCCGCTTATTCAAAAGATTTGACTCCGTTCATGGAACAAGGAGGATACCAAACAGCAGATGTAATTTCAATCAACAAATTGACTGAAAATTATGAAGCGATTCGTGCGAAGTTTCTTTCGGAACATACACATTCAGAAGATGAAATTCGCTTCTTTGTGGATGGACAAGGATTGTTTTGGTTCAATTTGGAAACCGAACCAGTATTTAATTTACTGTGCGAAAAAGGAGATTTAATTTCTGTACCTGCTGGGACAAAACATTGGTTTGATGCGGGTGAAACAAATCCATTCGTGAAAGCAATTCGAATTTTCATCGATATGAGTGGCTGGGTACCGCATTACACTGAATCGAAATTAGAACAGAAATTTGCTGATTTCAATGTTCCTAAATAAGAAAATGAAAAGCGCCAATCAATTCGATTAGCGCTTTTTTTATGATTAATTCTTTTGAATCAATTTCTGAATGTGATTGCCTTGAACTGTTGTCAGGTCGATTAAGTACATTCCAATTGGCAACTGAGACAAATCAATTTCGATCTCTTTTTTGGCTGCAACTGAAAGTGTTGTAATAATGCGACCACTCATTTCTGTTAGTACTGCATTCGATAATTCCACTTCACTCGAAACAGTTGTTATTGTCGAAGAAGGATTTGGATAAATTTTCAACTTACTTAATGCTTCTTCTTCTAGTCCCAAATAAGAATAAGGAATCGAATCACAACTAATACATCCACCAGTTGTTAAGTTCGACATGATACATAAAAAGAATTGATTGCTTGTGTTACTTGAACCGGGTGTATAATTTACAATAGTTCCTGGTCCCATGTAGGGCATTCCTTGAGCTTGTCCATTTCCATCCGTCCAAGACATAAATTGTTGCTGAATTAAGAATTGTGGAATGTTGTTCAATAAAGTTACTGAAACAGTATTCGGAGCAATTAATGAAGTGGAAAACTGAGAGAAACAGTTAAAAGGAACTTGCAGCGCACTTGTATCTCCTTGCGTACATGTCGTGCAATTCAATGCATCGGTCATACAAAGTTGATAAATAATACAACCATACGAATTCATAATTGTTTGACTGCTAATTGTTACACTATCGCCATAGGTGTTTTGAGTGTAGGGAATCGACATGCCATTTCCATCGGTAATTGTCCAATTGAACTGAAAAGGTGCTTGACCTGTCACATTTGTTGCATTCAAGACAAAATCATAATTCGAATATAAACTGTCGTTTAATTGAACGCTGCATTGTCCGAAAAGTGCTTTTGACGTAAACAAAAGACTGATTGATGTTAAGAGTAGTAGTTTCATAGTGCTGTTTATAAACTTAACGCTGTTTTAAAGACGCGGTTGCTTTAAATCGAGCGTAATGCAAAAAGAAACTTTGAACTATTTCACTTATATTCAGTAACTAACTGACAGCTAGACTTTATCAGAAATTTATCGTATACCCAATATTAATTCCAATCATGCGCAAATTCGTATGATATACTTCCGCAATCTTATGTTCGTGGATTTGATTCGTTGTTACATTGATGAAACTTGCATTGATATCACCTGAAGTATGCGTTACTTGCGTATCGTGCACTTCGTCTTGCATGTAACGAACATTCACATATTCAAAGTGATTGAATCCACTTAAATAGCTAGCCGAAATGGTAAGTTTGTGTGTGTTTTCTGAAGAAATTCCTCTGAAGAGTTTTTCCATAGAAATTTGAGCACCAATTTCACCACCATAAACAAATCCTGCAAAGCGTTGTGACGTTTCACGATCCAATGGTTGACAATCATCTTCATCTAAAGGATCAGCAATGACAATTTTTGTTTTGAAGTTGGCTACACCAATTTGTGGGGTCAAATAACCACGAACGGCTCTGTAATCTCTTCCGATCATTACTTTTGTACCCAATAAATATTTGTGCATTGAACTTGTGTATGAAACATCTGTAGTAGTTTGAGATCCGTTATCAAACATATACGTTTGTTGCAATGTTTTAGCGGAATAACTACCCCAACTTGCTTTAAATTCTAAAAATACAGGAGCTGTATAAAATGGTGAGTAGGCCCCAGAAAGTCCTATTCCAAAATTGGTTCCCATTTTAGGCATTTCACTTTTGATAGGAATATCGATAGGAATAAACGTTCCAATTTGTCCATGTTGTGAAAATCCAGTAAAGCTACTACTTGCTAAAAGAAAAAGTAAGATTGATTTCATAAGCGTGTGTTTGTGTTATTAGACTATTAAATCCGTCAAAAGTTACACCGAACCTACAAATCATATACCACGATTTAATATCGCATTTTTACAGGAAAATTATTGAATCTCAATAGAAAGAACCCATCTATTATTCTTTTCTTTGCACCGTGAATTGAACCATTGATTATAGTTGGCAATTCGATTTGACCGTTAAAAAGCAATTTAAAACAAATGAAATTTGAAAATGTAAAGTACATTCTTACGGATATTGAGGGAACGACAACTTCTGTAAAGTTTGTGTACGATGTTTTGTTTCCGTATTTCCGATCGCACATAGGCGAATTGCGAGATTTAGTGGCGCAAGATAGCGTTCAAACTGCATTTCGTCAAACGGTAGAGTTGGCAGCTAGTTTGGAAAATAAAAAGCTGAACTCTGTTGATGATATCATCAATACCTTGTATCGTTGGAGCGAAGAAGATCGCAAAATCACTCCACTGAAAACGGTTCAAGGAATTCTTTGGGAAAAAGGGTATACATCTGGTGAAATTAAAGGTCATGTGTACGAAGAAGTTGCAGATGCCCTGAAATTATGGAAAGAAAATGGTCTTCAATTGGGTGTTTTTTCTTCTGGATCAATCGCTGCTCAAAAGTTGATTTTTGGGTTCAGTGAAGCGGGTGATTTAACACCTTATTTTTCGCATTATTTTGATACAACAACAGGAGGGAAACGTGAATTGGAAACCTATCCTAAAATTGCAGATGAAGTGAATATTCCAGCTGAATCCATTCTTTTTCTTTCAGATATTGTTGAAGAATTGGAGGCTGCAAAGGCTGCTGGATTCCAAACAGTACAATTGGTGCGACCTGGAACAACTGCAACTTGGGAGAAATGTGTGAATGATTTTACTGAAATAGAATTATAAAAAATTAGAACTGATATGGGAAAATTTAGAACCATTTGGACAACCGAAGATAAGTATGTTGAAGTGATTGATCAACGCAAATTACCTCATGAATTTGTTGTTGTGAAATTAGAAACCTACGAAGATGCTGAAGAGGCAATCAAAGACATGACCGTTCGTGGTGCACCATTAATTGGCGCAACAGCAGCGTATGGAATTTATTTGGCCGTGCGAGAAATGATTGAAGATGAATTGGA